>CAZMHW010000319.1:0-4915 GCA_964566105.1 uncultured Akkermansia sp. | reverse complement strand
CACTCAACTCACGTACCCTTTAATAATCCGACAAAGGCGCACGGGAGATAAATTTAAACCCTTTGGCATGAAGGGATTTAAACTCCTGAGCGATTTCTTAAAAGAACAAAAATTAAATACCTTCGAAAGAGAAAACTGCAAAGTGCTTGTTAACGGGAATGGGGAGATTATCTGGCTTATAGGTCTTAGAAGTGATGACCGTTATAAAGTAAACAAAACAGATACTCCACTTTTAAAACTCAGCTACCTTGATTAACCAGGAAATATTATTTGAAGAGAAACAGTATCTCGGACACAACCGTCTGAGCATAGTCTTGCGTACCATTCTTGCTCTGTTTTGTTTTCTGGGTTACTACTGGAGTCAGAACCCTAAACCGGTGCAGGTGTCTATCTTTAAGATTGGCTCCTACCCTATTCACGACGCGGGCCATTCAGGACTTATTTTTTTTATTGCAGGCACAAGTATTCTCATCCTTAGTGCCGGACTCACATACGTGCTGCACATACAAACCAAAGTGTATAAAGGTTACATGATCCTGGACGGATTCTGGACTTCCCGTAAAGTAAAGATCGACTTGAATAATATTACATCCATAAAAAAAAGCCGCTATAAAAAGAACATTTGGCGCCGGGCAGTGTACAATTTGCACAATATGGGCGTTATTCGTTTTTATACCAGTGGGAACGATTTTATAGAACTGGTTGATAATACAGGGTTTACATATAAAATTGGCAGCCAGAAACCCCAGGAACTCTATAATGTGCTAAAAGCCGAGCTTAAGCTTTAGTACGTCGATTCTTCTTGTATTTATGTATCCAATATTTTATATTTGATATATTCAATTAGTTGAATACCCCCTGAATATTAATTTTTAAAATCACAACGTATGGTTACCACAGATTTTGAAATAGTAGAAAAGGAGATGATCGAACATCTCAGATTCCCTTCCACTGAAGTTTTAAAAGATGCTGACAAGATCAAAGAAAGGACTGCCGATCTGGAAAGAGCACTTTCTCTCGGAAACCTGGAACACTTCAAGATCAAAATCTATTTTGAAGACGAACAATCGCGTAAAGCTGTTGAAACAACTGTTTGGGCTGTTACAGATAAACGGGTTGTTTTAAAACAGGGTGTTGTTATTCCCATTAACCGCATTCACTCGGTTAAGCTATAAGCTTTAGAATAACCAGTACAAAAGGCGTTACAAAAATGAGACTGTCAAAACGGTCAAGGATACCGCCATGCCCAGGCATGATGTTACCGGTGTCTTTAACGCCTGCCTGACGTTTGAGCATACTTTCCACCAGGTCACCCAGAGTTGCCAGAACCGGAACAAGTAACCCTAATACAGGCCACAAATAATTACCTGTGTTTAAAATGAGAGCATTAAAGGAAAAACTGGCTCCAAAACTCAGGAGTATCCCAATCAGGGTCCCTTCCCAGGTTTTGCCCGGAGAGATACGCTCAATCATTTTGTGTTTGCCAAACAAACTTCCACCCAGATAAGCGAAGGTATCATTTCCCCAGATCAGTAAGATAACACCGAAAATTAACCTGGGTTCAAATTCAGGAGTATCTCCATGCAATGAAGGAAACAACACGAGTTCGTGTAACAATGCAAAAGGCAGTACGGCATAGATAATGCCACCAATGGTAAACAAGCTGTTTTGAATGGGATTTTCTGTCTTACGAAAGAGAGCAGTCAAGAGTATTACAAATGGAATAAGAACCAATAAAGCGGAGACAAGATTGGCATTTAAACCCAACTTTGAAAGAGAGTCGGCGCTTATAAATGAAAGGTATACGAGAACGGCGCTACTAAAACCAACAACTCTGTAAGGAGCCGCTTTAAAATTCGAAGACAGTTTATAAAACTCATGTAAGCCAAGCAAGGCTACCACAAAAAAGAAGAGGCTGAAGGAATAATAATTCCATAAGAGGCAGGTAAGCAGTACTGCTACAAAAATAAGGGCGCTGAGAGCCCGTGTGCCAAGAGTTTTAATGTTTAATGCCATACTATCGCGTTTGCCTGAAGCAAAAATAGAATAAATTTGTTTGTATTTTATTAACGAAATAGATAAATAAGCCCTTATATTGGAACGTTTTTAAAACTTAATTTTGCGCGCATGTTTGAGCCAGCTGTCTTTCTTACCATTTTAATAGGTCTTTTTTCACTCATTAACCCCTTGAGTGCGCTCCCTATTTACCTGGGTTTAACGCAGGATGACAGCGAGGAGAACAAACTACGCACGCTCAAAAAAACCTGTCTCTATATCCTCATCATCTGCATGGTATCCTATTACCTGGGAGTTTACCTGCTGAACTTTTTTGGAATTACCATTCCTGCCTTGCGTGTTGCCGGCGGACTAATTATTTTCAGATCGGGCTGGCAACTCTTAAACGTACAACATAAAAAGGAACTCCGCGGTAATATTAAAGAAGAAGCTGATAAAAGAGAAGATATTTCTTTCTCCCCTTTGGCCATGCCTTTATTAGCGGGACCAGGCTCCATGTCTTTTTTAATTACCTTATATTCTAACCGCAGCGACGATGTGAATGATGCCTTGTGGCAGGATCTGGCTGCCATCGCGGCCATTGTGATCGTAGTTTTTTCAATTTATTTTATTTTTAAATTTGCTCCCCGTTTAATGAAGTATGCCGGCCAGGCCGGTTTAACCTCCCTTTCAAAGGTGATGGGTTTTATCGTTATTGGAATTGGTGTGCAAATGATCTTATCCAGCATCTCTACTGTGGTAAAAAACATGTATCTTGATTTACACCACCTTTAAACCTTTTTAACCAGATCCAAAAATTCAAGATAAAAAGATTTCATTTTTTCATCGAAGGAATCGTTATGAAAAATGGAAACCAGTTCTCCATTGTATTTTTTTACTTCGTTTACCAGAGGGTTGGCTAGTTCCACGAGTGTTTTATTGTGAAGCGACTGGCTTGCAATAAGTGTGTTTTCGGTAATGGCGAAAGAATGAATGGTTAAGGAACTTACCGATTCAATATCGAGACTGTACCATTTATAAGGGTAACAGTAAGAAGCCCTAAACCCGTTATGATTCGTGTAACCCATGGAGTAATCAGCGAACATACCTGCCTGCAGCAGATCTTTGTAAGTTGCAGGGAATTTAAGCATGGAAAAATGCTGACGGCTTTTAGAGATGAGTTTATGGGTAATATTTCCCAGACGACTGATTTCTATTTTTAACTGGCGTAAATTGTTATTGGAACCAAAAGAAGGATGCAAACCCACCAGAGAGTAATCGCCAATGTGTTTTATGAGTGCCTGAAAACGCAGATCAGAGGACGAATGATTCTTGTCGTTAGGTCCGTAATCTCCCAATAGAAAAAAGAAAAGAGCCTTGGTGTTGTGCTGTTTGTGGGCCTGGATTAAGAAATCGTAACAATCAAAAGGATCCTTTTCCAGATCCAGCAAGATGCGGATCCTTTGTTTCATTTTAGAAAAACTTCTATCGGAAATGAGGCCGGCCATACTCCGCACAAAACCTTTGTGCCGGTATTTATAGACGTTGTCAACGTCAATCGTCGACAAAAAACTGTATTCCCGTTCTTTGAAGCGGAGCTGTGGAAATTGTTCCGCTAACAGCAGTTTTAACTCCTGCAACCACAAATTAACGAGTGGAAAATGTAAAAAATCATATTGGTAAGCCAGGCTGGACTTATAGTGAAACCGGTTATAACCATCCGTCTTGTGCGGAAGATATTCCTCGTATCTGCTCAACAACCAAAACGCTGCTCCCAAAATATCGAAAGGTACGCTACCATTGGTATTCTTAAAAAAAATCTTTTCAAAACGTGGGTTGGCATTTACCTGAAGGTGATAATCACGGATGCCATGATCAAAAAGTATAGTGTGTGGTTTTACTGAAAAGGCATTTTCAAAAGATGAGTCAGAATAATTCAGTTTTGGCAAAGAATAAGTTTCAAATTCTTCGGAATTATTAATGCATTTAAATTCCAGTCCCAAACCTTCTGTAAAAAGTGTTTTAAGAATGTAGGTCAGTCTGTTACTACTCTTAGGTGAATATACAAGTATGGAATTGATGTTACTAAGGTATAAAAGCCTGAATTAACCCAAAAAAAAGCTTTTGAAAGTTATTGGAGCAAGACTGTTAATTGAATGGACTAAAGACTCAAAATAAAAGGGAGTATTTAATTGAGTTTTGCGGGAACGATGAGATCGAATTTTGGAATATCCACATTAAACTCTTTTCCATCCAGGAGTTTGATAAGGGTGTAATATCCCTTCATATAACCCATTTCACTGGTTAAGTTGCAGCCGCTGTTGTACTCGAATTTCTCGCCCGGCTCTAACACCGGAGTTTCTCCCACCACACCTTCACCGTCCACTACCCGCTTGTCTCCAATGCTGTCAAAAATATCCCAATGCCGTTTTAAAAGCTGAACACTGGCATCGCTCTTGTTTTGAATGGAAATGAAGTACACGAAAAAATAATGGTTCTCTTTTGGCATACTGTGTTGAGGCCAGTATTTTACTTCCACGGAAATTTCAATATTATGAGTGCTTATTTTAACCATGATTGTAATACTAAATTAAAACCTTTCTTTTAGAAATGCTAATCCTATTTTTTTAACATATGACTCTTGTCAGTGATTGGACAAGCAGGCATTCTTTTATGAAACGCTTTCCTTCACGAGCAATTGCTTGTAGACTTTTTCGTACTGCGGGAGGATTTTTTCAATGTCAAATTTTTTAGCCTGGTTAAAGGCATTGTGCCTGAATTGTTCCAAAAGGTGTTCGTCTTTTAAGAGTTTTAAAGCGTTTTTAGACATATCTTCTACATCGCCCACTTTACTTAAAAACCCGGTTTTTCCCTGAATATTTACTTCAGGCAGACCACCACTGTTAGTACTGATTACCGG
>CAZMHW010000318.1:0-4925 GCA_964566105.1 uncultured Akkermansia sp. | reverse complement strand
TACGCGGATGCCAGTTCACCAGATGTTACCAGATGGTCCTGGTATTTTGGGGACGGCGAATCTGCCAATGTCAAAAACCCAAAACACGTGTTTTCTGATCCAATGATTTATGCGACATTTCTGGTTGTAGAAACCCCGGAGGGATGCGCAGATACCATATCAAAGCTGGTCAAAATAGACGAGTTACCACTCCTGTTTGTTCCCAACAGCTTTACGCCGAACGGAGATGGTAAAAACGATACGTTTTTTGCTAAAGGCACTGGGATAAGAGATTTTAAAATGTCTATCTATGATAGCTGGGGAGAAAAAATTTTCGAAACAGAAGATATTACCAAAGCATGGGATGGAACTTATAAAGGTAAAACAGTACAGGAAGGCACTTACGCCTGGTTGATCATCTATACCTTAATAAAGCACCGCACAGAAACAGTTGCAGGTCACGTGATTATTTTGAAATAACTAGTCATCTGCCAGAACGAGATTCTCCATCCCCACAGTCATTTTCATTAAACCAAATTTAATGAACACCTTTTCATCTTTGATTTCTTCAACCACCCCTACTTCATTTCCATTCAAAACTTTTACTTTACTGCCTACTTTCAGGACTGGTTTTAAGCGCGCGATTTTTTTCTCAGCGAAAGCGCTCAATTTATTTTGTTTGCGTAAATCTTCCTGCTTCTTTGTTTCGGCGGTAATGCCATCAATAAAGCGTTTAATGATCACCTTTTTATCCTTCTTTTGGTTCCAGTCTTCCATTAAACGCAGGTACTTCTGGCCGAAATCTGCCATACGGGCCAACTCAATCTTCCGTTCGCGCTCCTTATTGATCTTTTCTTCCCAGTTATTAAAAAGAGTGTGGTATTTTTCTTTAGCGATCTTTTTAAGAAACTCTTCATGCTCCGCCTTTTCAATTTGCTCCGCCAGTTTCATTTTCTGATCCTGCACCTCAGCCAAAAGACGGTTGAGTTTTAATTTATCTTTATCTACCTTTTGTTTGGCCCTTGCAATAAGATGTTTTGGGAAGCCGATGCGTTCCGCGACTTCAAAAGTGTAACTACTTCCGGGTTCGCCCACACTTAAAATATATTTTGGTTCCAACGTTTCAATGTCAAACAAAACACTGGCATTTACTGCCCCATCCAGTTTCTCAGCCAATAATTTCACATCGCCGAAATGCGAGGTGATGATGCCTTTGGTCCTCGAACTGACCAGGCTCTCCAATACCGCTTCTGCAATGGCGCTTCCCAATTCCGGATCTGTGCCACTGCCAAATTCGTCCATCAACACGAGACTTCCTTCATTGATCTCGTTCAGAATGGAAGTCATTGACTTTAGTTTAGCACTGTAAGTACTGAGCTCGTTTTCTATACTCTGGGTATCACCAATATCAATTAGAATTTTCTCGAAAAAACAATAGCTGCTGTTTTCCTTTACCGGAATAAGCAAACCGCTTTGCAACATCAATTGCAAAAGACCAATGGTTTTTAAAGCAATGGTTTTCCCTCCGGCATTGGGACCACTTATAACGATGATTCTGTCTTTCTGATTTAATTCCAGGGTAAGTGGCACCGTTGTTTTGCCGACTCTTTTGTTTTGCAGATACAACAAAGGATGATAAGCTTCCACCACGTTTAACCCGAAGCCTTCTTTTATCTCCGGCAAACAAGCCTTTAAATCCACCGCGAACTCGGCTTTTGCTTTTACAAAATCTATGTAGGTAAGGAATTTATAAGCGGCTTTTAAACCCGCAGCATATGGTCTGATCAAGGCACAGAGTTCTCTCAGAATACGATTAATCTCACGATGTTCGTCAATCTCAAGTTCCGCCACATCGTTATTCATACCAATAGTTACACCAGGCTCTATAAAAATAGTCTTACCGCTCTCACTTTTGCTGTGCACAAAACCGGGCACTTCCGATTTATGCTCTACCAGAACCGCCAGTGTGCGGCGACCGTTAAAAAAACTTTCCTCGTTTTCGCGCAGATATCCGTGTTTTCGTAACTCGTTAATGTAATTGTAAAATCGTTTGTCGCTTTCTCTTCTCTTTTCAGCAATCTGTTTTCGGATGCGACTTAATTCCGGAGACGCGTTGTTTTTAACCTGCGCTTCGGAATCAATGATCTTGTGAATTTCATCTACAACAAAGTCAAAAACCTCCAGATCTTTTGCAAGATCAAACAGAAAAGGCATGGTGTTTTTTTTGCTCTGTAAATAACGAACCAGGGTGTTTGAAACTTCAAGGGTTTTTACAAGATTTAAAAGTTGTGTCTCCTGCAACAGTGAACCTTCCAAACCAAGATAATTTAATTCGTTACTAATGTCTTCGTGCTCAATTCCCGGAAAATAACCTTTAGCGCCAATAATTAATTTGAGCTCGTTGGTTTGATTTAATTCGGTAAGAATGTTTTTAGAATGGCTTTGGGGTTGAATGTCCTCACAATACAATTTTGCCTGTTTGCTGTGACACCTTTGCTGTACTAAGTTCTTTATTCTATCAAACTGAAGAAGTTCCAGATGTTTCTTCTCAACCATTTCCCAAATCAAATTACAAGTTACAAAAATATTTACTAAAAAACAACAAAGTTAAGCATTTGCGGAATGTCTGAATTAGTTTATTTTTGGGAATACAAACATGTACCACAAATGAAAACTGAACTTATTACAAAAATGGAAGAACTGTTGTCGAAAGACACAGGTGAAGTTGCTGCTGATGTGCGCGCTCTGCAAAAAGAGTATCAAAAGCTTTGGACTTCTGAATTTGAAACAGCCAAACAATCCTTTGTGGATGAAGGTGGCAAAACAAAAGAATTTGAATACCATAAGCAACCTGAAGATCTTAAATTTGAAGCTCTTCTGGACAGGTACAACAAACTCAAAAAAGAAGCAGATGCTAAAGTAGCTGCGGAACAGTCCAAAAATCTGTTGATCCGTCAGGAAATCATCGCGAAAATCCGGGATCTGAGTCAGTTGAGTGAAAATGTGGGTGCAGCGGTAAGAAAGTTACAGGAATTACAGACACAGTGGAAAGAAACCGGACCGGTTTCTTCTCACAAATACAAAGACATCCAGGCAGACTACAGCCGTGCCGTGGAAGATATTTATTACAACCTCAAGATTTTCCGCGATCTTCAGGAACACGATCTCAAAAAAAATCTGGAACACAAAACAGAGATCATCGAAAAATTAAAGGCAATTCAATCGCTTGAAAATATTAAAGAAGCGGAGCGTTTGATTAAAATTTACCGTAATGAGTGGGATGAGATTGGCCCTGTACCTAATGGTAAATGGGAAGCTCTGAAACACGATTATAAATTGGTTCTGGATGAGACTTATGCTAAGATCAAAGGTCATTACAATTCGCTGGAAGAACAAAAAGAAGCGAATTTAAAATCCAAACTGGACATCATTGAAAAAGTAAAAGAACTGATTAACTCGGTGAGTGAAGCAAAAGCTACCCGCTGGAATGAAGCAACCGACAAGATTATTGCTTTTCAGGCAGAATGGAAGACGGTGGGAAGAACTACCGAAAAAGACAACGAAAAAATCTGGGCAGAATTCAGAGCTCTGTGCGATAGTTTTTTTGAGAAGAAAAAAACATTCTTCTCCGGACTCAACGAAAAATTTGCGGCCAACCGTAAAATAAAATCAGAATTGATTGCTAAGGCGGAAGCTCTACAACACAGCACAGACTGGCAAAAAACAGGACTTGACCTTATTCGCCTTCAGGACAGCTGGAAAAAACATCCCAGCAACGGAGACAAAGAAGAACCAAAACTATTTGCACGTTTCAGAAAAGCCTGCAACACATTTTTTGACGCGAAGAAACATCATTTCGAGGGTATAGACGCTTCCTACGAACAAAATCTGGTTAAGAAGGAAGAAATATTAAAACGCCTGAACGAATTGCAATTGACGGAGGACGGAAACGCAAACCGTGAATTACTCAAAAATATTTCGGCTGAATGGAATGAAGCCGGACTCGTTCCAATGAAAGATAAAAAACGTATTAACGATGCCTTTTATAACAAACTGGACGAGTTATATGAATTGATGCACATTGACAAACAAGAAAAAGCTTCCATTCAGTTTAAAACAAAATTAGACCGTCTCGCTGCTTCGGAAAATGGCTTTGATCTATTACTGAAAGAATCGGATCATCTTAAAAAACTGGCCGATGAAATTAATGGCCGCGTGCGCACGTACGACAACAATCTTGGATTCTTTAAAAGCTCTAAAGGTGGTAACAACAGCTTTATGAAAGAAATTGAAGAGAAGATTGCCGCTGAAAAAGCTAAAATTGCCGAACTGACCGCCAAACGTAAATTAATTTCAGAGGAACTGAACAAACTTCGCGCTGCGGCAGAAAAACCAAAGGCGGAGGCGTAATAGTTCGCCGCAAATTTCACGAATTACGCAGATGACACTAAGTCTTCTGTAGAATCAGTGCAATTTGCGGCTAAAAAACGTTTGGCTAAATACTCAGAAACTCACTCACCAACTCTTCTGCCTTGGCGCAGGCCTCTTCCAGGTTTTCGTTCAGAATAAACACATCAAATAATTCGGCAGTTTTTAACTCTTTTTCCGCCTTTGCAATACGACGGGCTATACTTTCTTTACTATCTGTACTTCTGGAGTGTAAACGCTCTTCAAGAATTTTTATGCTGGGAGGCATAACAAAAACACCTAACGCATTCTCTTTAAACTGGTTCTTCAAGTTTAAACCTCCTTCTACGTCAATATCAAAAATTACAGCCTTTCCCCTGGCCCAGATTCCTTCCACTTCCGACTTTAAAGTACCGTAATGGGTGCCCGCATACACTTCTTCCCACTCCAAAAATTCGTTGTTGGCCACTTTTTCTTTAAACTCGTCCACAGTCAAGTAATGGTAATCCTTTCCGTTTACCTCTATGCCCCGTTTAGGG
>CAZMHW010000317.1:0-4929 GCA_964566105.1 uncultured Akkermansia sp. | reverse complement strand
ATCAAATTAATTAAGGGCGGAGTTCCCTCCCAGTATGGAGGTCGCGTATCCTCTATTTTAGATATCAGAATGAAGGATGGGAATGATAAGAAACTGGAAGTTAACGGAGGTCTTGGCAGCATTTTTAGCCGTTTGAGCATTGAAGCACCTCTTATAAAAGACAAGGCTAGTTTTATTATTGCCGCACGCCGCAGTTACGCGGATGTTCTGGCCAAACCTTTTCTGAAAAACAGACCCGGTTTAAAAGACGCTAAATTAAATTTTTACGATCTGACGGCGAAACTCAATTATAAAATTAATTCCAAAAACACAGTATTCGCGAGTGGATACTTTGGACGCGATGTGTTGGGCGTTTCTTTTGGTCTTAATTGGGGCAACTCTACCACAACCTTGCGCTGGAATCATGTTTTTAATAATAAGTTATTTATGAATCTGACAGGTTTTTATTCTAATTACGATTATCAGCTGGCATTTCAGGATAATAACGGATCAGGATTTCACTGGAAATCCAGCATTGTAAACTACAGTTTTAAACCGGATTTTACTTATTACGCGAACAATAAAAATACCCTGCGTTTTGGCGCACAGGTTTTGTATTATGATTTTGCGCCAGGAACAGCTACCGTGGAAGCAAAAGGTGTAAAAAATGATGTGAGTCTTGATAAACATTATGGGGCGGAATACTCGACGTATATTGGAAATGAGTGGAAAGCAACGGACCGTTTAACGTTGGAGTATGGTCTCCGGTATAGTCTCTATACTTACTTAGGTGGTGGTAATAAGTACACGTATGCCGAAGCGGAGCCAAACACTGAACGAACGCTCATCAGTAAAGAAAATGCAGATAAAGGGAAAATTATTCAGCAGTATGCTAATCCGGAACCCCGTTTTTCGGCTAACTATAACATCACCCGTTCCAGTTCGTTGAAAATAAGTTATAACCGGATGGCGCAGTACATTCAGCTAATCAGTAACACAGCCGCCAGCACGCCCCTGGATGTTTACGCACTTGCCACCAACAATTTAAAACCCCTCATTGCTGATCAGGGCAGTGTAGGGTATTTCCGGAATTTTAGCAGTAATATGTTTGAAACCTCGGTGGAGGTTTATTATAAGGGGCTGCAAAATCAACTGGATTATATTGATAATGCTAATCTCTTTTTAAATCCTCAGATAGAAGCACAATTGGTGCAGGGTAGAGGACGCGCTTATGGCGCCGAGTTTTACCTGAAAAAAACAAAAGGAAAACTTACGGGCTGGTTAAGTTATACCCTGAGCAAAACTGAGCGTAAAGTGTTTGGTATCAGTAACGACCAATGGTATAACAGCCGCTACGACCGCACCCATGCCTTAAACGCGGTAGTGAGTTACGACTTAAATAAACGCTGGAATATTTCTACCAGTTTTGCCCTGTTGTCGGGCACACCCGCCACTTTTCCCAATTCCAAATTAGAGTTGCAGGGTTGGAATGTTCCTTACAATACCGGAGGTGTGAGAAACAACTACCGTATTTCTTCGTATAATCGTCTCGATCTGGGTGTCACCTATAATTTTAAACGAAATGATACCCACCGCTACAAACAAACCGTTGTGTTTAGTGTGTACAACGCCTATAATCGCCGGAATGCCTACAGTGTTTATTTCTCAACTAAAAAAGACGATCCTTCTACAACACAGGCTTACCGCTATTCGGTTATTGGTTCGTTTATTCCTGCACTCACCTACAATTTCAAATTTTAACTCACCACGTGTGACGTAAAACAAAATTAACCTTACAGTATAAATTAAATTATATGAAAATTTTCAGATACATACTCGCTTTAACTACAGTTGTGGCTTTAACGGCTTGTGAAGATCCCATTCAAATTAAGCTGGATCAGGGAAATAAATTAATTGTGATAGATGCTTTTGTAAATGATCTGCGGGAGACGCAGAAGGTGCGGATTACTTATAGCGACGGGTACTTTAGTGGCAGACCGGCAGAGCCTGTAACGAATGCTCAGGTTACTTTAAGTGATTTAACGGCAAATGTAAACTACACTTTTAACTATTCAGTCAACGGAAATTACGAATTTGCGATTGGAGCAGGGGATACACTTGCCAGGCCAAATCACCTTTATAAATTGAATGTTTCTATTGAGGGGGTGGACTACACGGCCCAAACTGAGCAAAAACGTGGAGCGCGCATTGAAGGTATTACTGCCGAGCTGAATAATGGAATGAATGGTGAATTGGGAGCTGTTGGGGATTTTTATTACTGTTTTCTGGTAGCAAAAGACAAAGCGGATGAGGTGACAGATTATTATTGGGTAAAGACCTTTAGAAATGACACGCTGTTCAGTAATCCCGCAGATCTTAACACGTCGATTGATGGTACCGGCGGCTCTGTTTCTCCCTCCGGAGTAGATAGTATGTATTTTACACCCACCACATCCTTTCTGGGATCAAAACGCTACCAGAGCTCAGACCGGTGTAAAGTGGAGATACATTCACTGACTAAGGCCAGCCGGGATTTTCTTCTGCAGGCAGCTGCCCAGATCAGCAATGGCGGACTATTCGCTACCACGCCCGAAAATGTGAGAAGCAATTTTACCGCTAATTCCACAGATGCCCCAAAAGCTGTGGGTTGGTTTAATATGGCCACTGTGGCGACGAAGAGCATAGTGGTGCCTAATTAAGGTTGTCGCTGTAATTCGCAATGCGCAATTTTTGAAACGCTGTGTTTTGGGATCTTCCGGTATTTAAGTGCTAAATTTTTCCGTCCTAAAAAAAGAAGGGAATCTATAGTAGATTCCCTTCTTAGTTAAAAAAACTCTCAATTTTCAGGAACAGATCAGTCCTGTTTAACCAGTTTAATGACTTCACTGGAATTGTCAGATTGAATTTTTACATAATATACGCCGCTACTCAGGTTAGCGATGTTGAGAGTTATTTTTTCAAGCGTGCTTGTAGCTGAAACAACAATTCTACCGCTGAGGTCGGTCACCAGAATGGTCTTGGTCAGCGTGTTGTTCATTTCCAGGGTAAATTCGCCTTGTGTCGGATTTGGATAGAGTTTCATTCCGTTTGCCAGTAAATTCGTTTTTAGCCCGGTACATTCGTTTACGTTTTGTGTAACAGTGGAACTTTTTTTACAGCCATTAATATCGGTTCCGGTAACCGTGTAAACAACCGTAGTGCCTGGTGTAATAATGATTGAAGTACCTTGTTCCAGATTTGAAGAGAGGCTTGACATCCAGACAAAGCTGATCGCGCCGCTGGCTGATAACGTTGCGCTTTCTCCTGCACATATATCATTTGGCATGTTTGAAGCGGCTGTTACATTTGGTAGGCCGTATACAGACACACTTGTTGTAGCCGAGTTCACACAACCGAAACTATTTGTTCCAAAAACAGTATAGGTGGTAGGACTGGTTGGAGTTACGTTAATAACATTTCCCAAAGCTCCGTTGCTCCAGGTATAACTGCTCGCTCCAATGGCGTTGATATCTACATGTGAACCAGCGCACACACTTGCCTGACTGGCCAGTGCGTAAACAGCCGGAGCTGGATTTACAAACACTGATTGAGTGGTCATACTGGTGCATCCTGTAAGGGTATTGGTACCAATAACAGTGTAAGCTGTGCTAAAAACGGGCGAGTCTGTTATAGAAGCTCCGTTGGAACCGGTGCTCCAGGTATAAGTGTCGCAACCACTCGCGGTGAGGTTCACTGCATTTCCCTGACAGATAGTATAGTTGTTGGCGCTCGCAGAGAGGGTAGGTGTATTGGGAGAATCGAGGGTGCAGGGAATGGTGATGGAAAGGTCATCCCAGGTCAGGTATTCTGCAAAGGACGAGGTGTTGCCAGTTGCACTGATCGCAATGTAATACAGACCTGAAGTTGGAACGGTAAACGTGTTTGACAAGGTTTTGTATACGTTGCTGATAGCAGGTCCGTTGGTGGAAGCAATGGACACAAGTCCGGTAGGGGTTTGTGTGGTGCCATAAAGAATGGATAGGTCGGTCCAGTTATTGTATCCATATCCTTCGGTTTCGAACCACAATCCTGCTGAATAAGTGACTCCTGCATTTAAATAGATGCCATTGGTGTAGAAATAGTTGGTGCCTCCCGGGCTATAATAGAAAGACGCAAATTTTGTGCCTGTATGTGGCATTCTTCCCAGAGTACTTGATTGCGTGTATGTTTGGCAGGTACCTGGTAGGTTGCTGGCAGACCAGGAACAGTTAGGCAGGTAATTAGTGGAGATAATATTTTCAAAACCTTCGTGGTAAGGAACTATATCGGTAATGGTGGGAGAAACACCGACTGTACCAACAACGGCACTGATAGAAGAGGAATTGTTGGTGCAGGTGATAAGAGCCGTGTAATAGGTAGAGGTGTTCATATTAGGTGCGGAGTACGTTGAGTTGGTGGCGTTGGGTATGGCCGTGAAAGGGCCTACCGGCGAGCTCGTTGAAGATTGCCATTGATAGGTAATGCCACTAACAGTGTAACCAGCTGCCAGACTCAGATAAGCGCTGGTATTCGGACAAACTGAATAAGATGGAGCGATAACAGTGTTACTGCCTGGCGCAGTTGTACATGGCACAGGATAGGAGGTCCAGCTTATATCGTCCAGATAGATGTTATTTCCGTAAGCGGAGGTAGCCTGGAAGATAATGTAGACAGTTGGATTTGTTACGCTGGCAGGAATGCTGTAAGTGTATTGGTACCATCCGCTGGTTCCAACAACAGGGTTTAGTCCAATAGCCCGGTTAACAGTACCCAACAAAGACGCACCTGTCATGCTAACGGAGGTGTTATAATAAACGTCTATTTTGTCGGGAGTGGTGTTATAACCATTGTCGCGGTACATCCAGAAGCTTACAGACGCGCCACTGGTATTAGCTGTTAATGGAAATCCGGGTGTAACGAGCGCTCTCACAC
>CAZMHW010000316.1:0-4934 GCA_964566105.1 uncultured Akkermansia sp. | reverse complement strand
ATTTTTAGGGCACTCTTTTGCTTTAGAAGGTATTGTGGTGAGGGGTAAGCAGCTGGGAAGAGAGTTAGGTTACCCGACAGCTAACATTCGTCCGGAGGGAGAAGAAAAGATCATTCCTAAAATCGGGGTTTATTTTGTAGAAGTCGTGATTGATAAAACCGTTTATTACGGTATGATGAGCATTGGCTTAAATCCCACTACCGACAATGATAATCAGATGAAACTGGAAGTAAATATTTTTGATTTTGAAGGCGATATCTACGACAAGAACATTCGCATAAATTTTCTTAAACGTTTACGGGACGAGAAAAAGTTTGCTAACTTAACTGAATTAAAACAGGCTATAGAAAAAGACAAAGAAACCTGTATGCACTTAATACCAAGTTACAGCTCATGAAAAAAAACCTCATCCTTTTTTTGTTTTTAGCATTTGGTTCTTCGTATGCGCAGGAGGTGTTGCTCGACTCTGTGACCCTTGCTACTTATCAGGAATACACGGACCTGAGAGAGGCACTTGCTAATCCGGATGACGTGATAAAACTGAGCTTACGCAAAAAAAAATACAAAGGCTTTCCAAAAGACATCTATCAATTTAAGAACTTACAATACCTCGATCTGAGTAAAAACGATATAAAGGAACTCCCCGATTCCATTGTTACATTCAAGTATTTGCAGTATTTAATTGTGAGTAAAACAGGGCTTGAGTCACTCCCAAAAAACATCGGACAATTAAAAAACCTAAGACACTTAAACGTTAACCAGAATGAAATAAGTGTGCTTCCTTACAGCTTCGGAGATCTTGAAAATCTGGAAGTGGCCGACCTGTGGAGTAATAACCTGGAGTATTTTCCAGAGACCTTGTCAAGACTCAGTAACCTCCGTATGATGGATCTGCGTAATATTCTTATTCCGCAAAACCATCAGGACATGATTCAGAACATGTTGCCGAACACAACCATTTTTTTTAGTCCGCCCTGCAATTGCAGTTGGTAATTTTTGTAAATGGGAGGCATGGGGATTTAACGAACGGTTTTCATCTTCATTATTAGTAGGTTAAAAATCTCCGCTTTATTTCCGTTTCTGGTTTTGCTTTTTTGATTCCTCATTTATTTTAAAATTTTCCCACTCACTTATTAGTCATTTTACCAGGTTATTAGAATCGTTTTCTCCGAAAACCAATTGAATTCACGACAAAACCGCCTTAAATAACGATTAAGGAGGCTTATTCAGGTATTAAACAGTGCTGTCTTAATAAGTTTGTTATCCCCCCCCTTTTTTGCGCCTCATTATTTGCAATTTTTATACTTGTTAAATATCATACACATTCTCATGGCTAAAATTAAATTTTATCGGATCGCTGTACTCCTTTCTATTCTGTTTGCCGGCCGCGTGCAGGCGCAATCCAGAAGTACACTCGAAGACCAGGGTTACGATGCGCTTAACACGCACCAATACGTAAAAGCCTACGAAATCTTTGACAAACTGCATTCGCGGTATCCGAAAGAAATTGACTACCAGTTCAAACTGGGGATCTGCTGTTTAAATTACGCGGAAAAGAAAGACCGCGCCATTGAGATATTTAAAGACATGAAGACTAAATACAAGACTCTTGAAGTGGAAGTGTATTTGGGAAAAGCCTATCACCGTAATTATAAATTTGATGAGGCTATTAATACGTTAAAACCATTGGTTGAAATATTAAGTAAAAGCAGTCGCAAAGAAGATAAACCTCTGTTGGATGAAGTAACCATGACCATCAACAACTGTGAAAGTGGTAAATACCTGATGCAAAACAAAATTTTTGCAGACATTCAAAACATTGGTCCCCCTATAAATACAAACGAATTAGAAGGGGTTCCTATTATTACTGCCGATGAGTCCATGATGATCTATACCTACATTGGTAATAAAAGTATGGGAGGAAAATTAAACACAGCCCTGCAATCTGATCCGATCAACGGAGTATTTCTCTCAGATATCTTTATGAGTACGAGAGATACTTCAGGTACCAAATGGAACAAACCACAACCCATGAAAACTCTGAACACCATCGGTTACGACGCGGCTATTGCGATCTCTCCGAGTGGTCAAACCCTGTTTACCTTTTTAAGTAACAATAACAATCCCGGTGACATTATGGTAAGTAAACTGGTGGGTAATGAATTCACTACGCCAGTAGCTTTAAATAACAATATCAACACCGTAGATTATTGGGAAGGATCCTGTTCCATTTCTGCTGATGGCAGATTCCTGTATTTTGCAAGTGAACGTCCTGAAGGTGGTCTTGGTGGAAAAGATATCTGGGTGAGTGAAAATATTGACGGGGATTGGGGTCCAGCAGTTAACATGGGACCTAACATCAATACCCCTTACGACGATGACGCTCCTTTTATTCACCCCGACGGTATTACCCTTTTCTTTAGTTCGAAAGGACATCAAAGTATTGGAGGATATGACATTATGTTCTCTATTAAAGAAGGAAACGAATGGACCAAACCGAAAAGTATGGGAATTCCTTTAAATACAACTGAAGATGACCGTTACTATGTAATCAACTCTAAAGGAGATAAGGGGTATTTCAGTAGTGACCGTGCAGGTTCAGGAGCTTTTGGCGAACAGGATATTTACATGGTAACTCCTGGTATCTTAGGTGAGAAACCAGTTGTAGCTTTGATCAAAGGAACAGTGTACGGTGATGACCGTCCGATGGAAGCGAAGATTGAGGTGACTAAAACAGCTCAAAAAGAAAACATTGGTCCTTTTATGGCTAATAATAAAACTGGTAAATACTTAATGGCTTTGAGTCCGGGTTATGTTTACCGTATTAAAGTAACAGCAGAAGGTTACGACTACATAGAAGAAGATCTGGATATTGAAAACCTGGGTGGTTATATGGAGCAAAGCAAAGACTTTTACTTGTACACCCCAGCCTACGCGGCCGCTTCCAATCCTCCAAAAAAACCAGGTGTAAAAACAGTGGTAAAAGTAGAAGGTCCTAAAAAAGAACCAAAGACCGAACAACCTGTAGCCGTTGAACCTAAAAAAGAAGAAGTAACGAAAGAAGAACCTAAACAGGAAGTTACCAAGGAAGAGCCTAAACAAGAAACAATTAAAGAAACACCTGCTACCGTAGATTCTAAAAAAGAAGAAGAGGTGACTATGCCGGTTGCAAAAGAAGAAAAGAAAAAGAAGGAGAAAAAAGAAAAAGCAGGCAGCACGGATAAACAAGGATCAACCGCTTCTAATTCGGGACCATGCAACAGTACTTTACCTGATTTTAATAACCTGAAAGGTAAATCCCTTAACGACGGCGCTAATTACAGAGAGTTACTTGCTATTGCAGGAAATTATTGCGCCGGTAACATTGTATTCAAAGTGCAAATAGGTGCTTACAGAGACGCTAATAATTTTAATGCAAATGTGCTTAAATCTTTAGGTAAAATAGAACAATCAAATTACCCGGACGGTATTACCCGTTTTACGCAAAAAGAATTCAGTACGTTGAGAGAAGCAGAAGCGCACCGTCAGAAAGCCATTTCAAAAGGGCAAAGTGATGCCTGGATCGTTGCTTTTGTTGATGGTAAACGTTATACTTTAGAAGATCTTATCATGGTTGACTTTCAGGGAAAAGCCGTGAACTAATACTGCTTTGTTCTATAATGAAAGCCCCTTTACAACTTGTAAAGGGGCTTTTTTTATGAAGGTGTGTAACTAAAATTTGTTGGTGAAAACACTAACAATCGCTTGAACTTGTTCCCGATACCTATCCGAATTGCTTTACATCCTGAGCGGTGATCTCTTTTCCCCCCAAAATGATCAGTCGTTCAATAACGTTCCTGAACTCCCGTATATTCCCCTGCCAGGTTCTTTGTTGCAGGGCTTTGATCGCATCCGCCTCCATTACTTTTTTCACAGTTCCCATTTCTTCGCAAATGAGATCCAGGAAATAATCCGCTAACACAGGAATATCCTCTTTACGCTCATCCAGCGATGGAACATGAATGGGAATAACCGCTAAGCGGTGAAATAAATCTCGTCTGAACGTTTCTTTTTCAATCTCTTTTTCCAGATCCTTGTTCGTGGCTGCTACCACCCGTACGTTCACCTTTATTTCTTTATCTCCTCCCACGCGGGTAATTTTATTTTCCTGCAAGGCGCGTAATACTTTGGCCTGAGCGCTCAGGCTCATGTCCCCAATTTCATCCAGGAAAAGGGTGCCACCTTCCGCCAGTTCGAACTTACCTTTGCGTTGAGCCACCGCGCTTGTAAACGATCCCTTTTCGTGACCGAACAATTCGCTTTCTATTAACTCGGATGGAATGGCCGCGCAATTAACTTCGACCAAAGGCCCGTTGGCGCGGTTACTTTTTTCATGCAACCACTTTGCCACAAGTTCTTTTCCACTCCCGTTGCTGCCGGTTATAAGCACTTTGGCATCTGTAGGCGCTACTTTTTCAATAATGTCTTTTATTTCCTGTATGGCTTTGGAATTGCCAATCATGTCGACACTTTTGGTCATTTTCTTTTTCAGGACTTTGGTTTCGGTAACCAACTCCGTTTTTTCGAGTGCGTTGCGCACCGATACCAGCAAACGGTTGAGATCGATGGGTTTGGCCAGATAATCGTAGGCGCCTTTTTTTACGGCATCTACAGCGGTTTCAATGGTGCCATGCCCGCTCATCATAATGATAGAACTGTTAATCTGACTCTCCATAAGCTTTTGAAGCAATTCGGTGCCGTCGAGCTTGGGCATCTTAATGTCGCTCAGAATAATGTCGTAATTACCTTTCAGAGCCATGTTCAGTCCCATTTGCCCGTCCTCTGCCTCCTCCACGTTGTGTTTTTCAAATTCAAGAATCTCCTTGATGGAACGTCGGATGGCTTTTTCATCATCTATTACCAGAATTTTTGCCATAATGTGAATGTGTTAGTGT
>CAZMHW010000315.1:3971-4938 GCA_964566105.1 uncultured Akkermansia sp. | reverse complement strand
GCAGAGATCTGGAATGTTTTTTCTTCAAAGGCTGGTTGTGCTGCCAATTCTGTCTGCAAAACCTGTGTGAGGCTGGTTTTAAATCCCAGAGTCATGGCTTCCTGGTAAAAGTGCAGGGTGATATCCACTCTGCGGTTGTTGGAGGAAGATTCGTTTTTGGTAACGGCTTTTAAGACTTTGGTGCCAAGTCCACTCACGGCTTTTTCAGTTTCATTGTCAATGATGTAATTAATTTTAAGATCGTATTTATCTTCGAGTTCCCTTTGTTTGTCTACGATTTTGGTTTTTACTCTTGAAAAACCGCCGTAAGCTCCCAGACTGATATTGCGGCGTTTAATGAGTTTTCCCGCGAATACACCCAGGACTTCACGCTTCAGTTTTTTATTGCTGATGGATGCGAGCAGAGCCGCGCTTTTGTTTTTGGAGTATTCGGCTTCTTCAGAACTTATTTCCTGATCGAGTTTTTCTAATTCAGCATTGTAGAAATAGAGCAGGTCGTTGTCAGGTTTAGATTCAGTTTGGGCAAAACAAAATGGACTGTGACTAAAGAGTGCGACAAGAACGAGGAATAAATATTTTTTCATGGTGGTGTTTTTTTTAACCACAAAGGACACGATGGATTTCACGAAGAGCGCAAAGAGTTGGAACTCCTTGTGTTCTTTGTGGTTAATTGGGTATGAGTTATAGTGTTCCATGAATCACCTAGTTTTTTTTGTAACCACAAAGGACACAATGGATTTCACAAAGAGCGCAAAGAGTTGGGACTTTGAGTCCTTTGTACTTAAAGCTCTGTGTGCTTTGTGGTTAATATGGTATGAGTTATAGTGTTCCATTAATCACCTAGTTGTTTTTTATAACCACAAAGGACACGATGGATTTCACGAAGGGCGCAAAGAGCTGAGTCTTTGAGTCCTTTGTGCTTAAAGCTCTGTGTGCTTTGTGGTTAATTTGATGAGAATTACAATGT
>CAZMHW010000315.1:0-3961 GCA_964566105.1 uncultured Akkermansia sp. | reverse complement strand
ACTGGCTGAACCCGGGGATGATGCCGTTGCAGCAGAAATAGTTGCGCAGCTCGGGCACAGGGCCGAACAGAGCCGCCGAGTCCGGCGACCAAATCATCGGCCCATTGATCACCCGTTTAATTCCGTATTTTAATTTTGAGACATTAAAATTTATTAAAAGCCCTAGCCTGTAGTCCCCTAATTTGAGATAGGTTAACGTTTGGGCTAAGTGAACGTCATTCAGCGCCTCCACGCTTTTTATTTCAATCACCAGTTTATTTTCTACCAACAAATCCATCCTATACCCACATTCCAATTTTACCTTTTCAAAGACCAATGGCATAGGCTTTTCCTTTTCTACTTTCAAACCTTCTTTTACTAATTTGTAATACACACATTCTTTATACGCACTCTCCAATAAACCAGGCCCCAGAGCGGAATGAACCTCTATACAAATTCCGAGCACTTTATTTGAAATCTCATTTTCAATCATGGCTTAGTTCATAATTTGTTGTTGGCTCAAACTGTAATTTATCGGCGTGCTGAAACCGAGGTTAAATCCAATCACGGTAATACTTCCACTCATGGAGCCATGCAACTCCGATTCGGGTTGGCTCTTATATGTTAATGTGCCTGACAGACTTATTCCGGCCAGAGTTAAACTTCCTGAGGTGGCCGGGGTTTCATAATCCACGCCTATGCCCGCACTCAGCCAGGCAGAAATGGTAGCCTCATTAATGGTAAAGGTGGGATCCCAGGAAATACTGGTTGAAGCATTGTATCCAAAATTGAGGTAAGCAAAACCACGCACTTTAATTCCGGTAAATTCAATCCAGGGACTCTGTGCAGAGATAGCTACATTCATGGCAATCCCCGCCTGAAAACCTGAATTGCTTACTTCCATGTAAGCGGTATTACTTAAAAAATCCTTGCACAGAATTTTTACCCCAATGGGATTTTGTTGGGTACCTACCCACACTTTCCAATTGCTGGGGCCTCTGAGATCAAGACCCACATCACCACCGGCGCAAATGATAGGTTCGGTATTCAGTTTTACGGAAAAATTACCGGCAATTTTGCTGCACTCCGGTGTTTTGTAATAACCCAGAGTTCCGGTACCAGTTACAAAGCCGGGTGCAATGTATTTACCCGCGGTGTTTTTCTGGTAATTTAAAACACTGGCATCTCCGGTAAGCTGAATGTAAAAGCCCCCTTCGTTAAATTCAGCTTCAGCACCCAAAGCAAACATATAGGTCTTTCCCGAAGATTGCTGATCGTAAAAATCGAATTTACATCCCACACCAAATTTGTTGGTCTTGTCAGGAATTACTGTAGTAGCTCCTGTCTTTTTCATTTTGCTATACGCGAAACCTTCCACACCACACCAGATCACCGGCGCCGGATTCAGAGGCACACTAAAGCCGGTCACGCTCAAACGTGCAAACCAGTAGGTAAAGTTCTGAGGTTGTTGTGTGGTTTTGCCATTCAGGAAAAAAGCAGTGATCTCAATGGGATTGTCTTTTTTAGGAACCTTTACCCGAACAAATACATTGGCCTGCCAGCTGTCACCAAAAGTAGGATCGTCCTTTGTAAAAATTAAAGAGCCTCTCACATCCACGGCCGGAGTTTCCATGTAAATGGTAGTCGGATCAAATTTTACGATCTTATCAAACTGTCCGTTCTGTAATTTTTCTCCCAGATTACTGAAGTCAAATTTGACGGTGCTTAATATAGCGCTGACATAAGGCCCCGCATTAGCGCCTACTGCCTGAGAAATACTTCCTGCAATCGCATTGGATATGCCATTCACCACCAGTTCGTTCAGAATCTGGTTAGCTATTGCATCCCAGTCAATATTGTTAATAGCGTCATCTACAAGACTCTCACCGGTGTTCAGTAAGTTCTGCCCACTCATATTCATGATTACATCACGTATAGTGTCGGCAATACTTTCAAACATAGTGCCTGAATTCTGAAGAATATTATTAAGATTAATGTTAGCATTGGCTCCGTTATGGATTAATTCAAGACCTGCATTGGTTACTTCGGTTCTTACAAAACCTTTAATCTTGGCTGTAACACCGATTTGGACAAAGTTGGTGATCTTGGAAGTGATGTTGGTTTCAAAACTGTTGGCGACTGAGGTTTTAATTCCTGAAATAACGCTGGTGCGCACAGAGGTAAATACATTTTTTACAACAGTATGATATTGTTCGTCTACTTGTCCTTTAATTTTTGTTTCGAGTTTTGAGAAAATTGAGGTGAGAGATTGATCTATTTTGGTATTGATAAGAGTTACCACGTTGGTGTTAATCGCAGTACGTACTTTTGACATCGCCTTATCTGAAACATCCTGAATAGGTTTATTGATGCGGTTCACAATTTCATCCAACACCTTTTGAAGAACGTAATTCATGAGTTCTTTCGCGTTCATAGTTTCCGCTTTCTGAACCACATCGTTCTGAAGTACCATATTTAAAATATCCAGACTGGCCCAGTCTTCTTCAGAAATATCGGTGACTTCCTGAATAAGTGGTTTTAATCTGTAGATAGTCTGAACTATTTTTTCAAGTTGAGTAATCAGGTTGTTGGGAATAAGCGGATTACTTTGCGCAACGCTGTCTGGTGTTTCAAATTCATTGATGCTGGTGGTGTTGGTCAGAGGATTGAGCGTAATCCCGAGACTGTTAAAGGCTCCAGTGAGGTCGCTCCCCAAAGCATTGGTATAACCCGTTGTACTACTCTGATACGAATTATTGGAAGCCGTGGTGTTTGAATTTGCACTGGTGGTAGAGGTAGTGGGAATAAACACCATGCCTGTGAGCAAGGGGTTTTTATAAATGGAGTAGGCATTTACAACAGGTGGACCCATTTCGCCGCTGATCTCTTCGTCCATGTTAATCTTTGCACTGGCGCCAAATGCATAGGCATTCCCATTGCGGCCACAGCCCAGGTAATCTACCGTAATGTCAAAATTGGAGGCTTTGCCTGTAGCCTGGTAGGTGAGGGCGGCTTTGCCATTTGGCACGTCGAATCCAATATTGCCATTACCCCATACGGAGAAGCGTTGCACACCCGTGAGGTTTAAATTAAAATAAGGCCAACTCATGTCCAGATCCATTTCCAAACGGTTCCGGCCTTTAAACACCGCGCGTTTGATCGTGATCGGAATACGTTGTTCGGCGCTACCTTGCTGGTTAAACGTAAAGGTGTTATTGGCCAGGCCATTCACCAAATACCCTTCGTTAAAGCCGTAGTCCGTCATTTGAATGTAATACGGAAAACTGTTGAGGGTATCTAACACCGGAATGTAGATACCTCCGGAAATAAACGCCCGTTCAACTTCACTTTCTTTGAGTTTAGTATAGAAGTATCCCAGTTTTGAAACAAAACTGTTGAACTTTACGGAGTCCGCTAATACAAAGGGAATGGTGGAAGTCAGGAAAAGTCCTTTATTAGTCACGTAGGCTTTGTTTGTATCTAAGGTGGTGTTGGTAAATGTAAACTCTTTGGCATAAGGTAAACTTATTTGCCCGCTGTTTTCGCTGGCCTTGGGCATTTCCAGTTTTCCCTGTTCTACGTATAGTCCCTTCCAGCTGCTGTCGGCTGCAAATTCCCCGGGAGACTGTTTCTCAGAAAGGTCAATGACGTAATGTGTAGGCAACAAACCGAATTTGGTATTTTGTGCGAGTTTGAGATTTTCCGAATTTTCATTGGCACTCTGCGTGATGTAATGCAATTGCTCCGCGTTCTGAAATGAAATGTGCGCGCTGGTATTGGTTTGATTCAATACATTGGAAGGAAGCTGGACAAAACCATTAAAGTTTAAACTGAACTGACTTTGATACACATTAAATTCGGAAGACTGATTTAATTTCATCGTAAAACCATAAGGCTCCATCAAAGCAACGGGGTATTCTTTTTTAAGATGAATCGGGTAAGAGTTACTTAAATAATAACTCACATTAGCGAGAGTCAGGAG
>CAZMHW010000314.1:0-4962 GCA_964566105.1 uncultured Akkermansia sp. | reverse complement strand
CCATGATTCTGTGAAACGAAGGACTTCTGTAAATAACATTAAAGGATTCATCGAGCAAAGAAAGTACATCGTAATTGTTTTCCACCATGGCCTTAAACCGTTTCTCACTTGCCATCAGGGCTTCTTCGGCTTTTTTACG
Organism: uncultured Akkermansia sp.; assembly: GCA_964566105.1. Classification (GTDB taxonomy): domain Bacteria; phylum Bacteroidota; class Bacteroidia; order B-17B0; family Aurantibacillaceae; genus Aurantibacillus. The sequence goes on along the minus strand of CAZMHW010000314.1, from coordinate 4,823 downwards.
TTCTGAAATATCCCGGGCAACTACCAATAAATTACCGTCTTCCATTTTTTTTGCCGATAACTCCACACTCACCGCGCTGCCATCTTTACGTTTGAGACTACGTTCGGTCCTTATAGGTTTTCCGGATTGTAAGTCGATGATTTTTGGAGGATTAATCTCTAGGTCCTTTTCAAAGGTAATATCGAGGGCTTTTAGCTGTATAATTTCTTCCCTGCTGTAACCCAGAAGGTCACATCCTGCGGGATTCATATCTAAAATATGGAAGGGTTCAGTTGCCGTGGCAATGTAGATGGTATCGGTGGCCTGTTCTATGACTGAGCGGTAGCGTGTTTCACTGAATTCAGGAGAAACGCTGCTCATTTTCTTTTTAGTGATATGAAACAACCAAAGTGCTTGGGAGCCGGAAGATGTTTTATTTAAATGAAACTCGGTAAAAAGTACTTCGCCCTTTTTTGTTCTGGTATTCAGGTGAAAGTGCGGATTAATTCCGCTCCGGCTGTTTTCTTCCGCAGTGGCAAAAATGTATGATTGATTGAATTCCGGAAATACCTGGCTTACATGTTTTGTAACGAGTTCATTCTTTTTGTAGCCGAGCAAGGTGTCCAGCCACGGGTTAGTCATAATAATTGTCCCGTCTTCCCCGGTTACCAGAATGCCGGAAGAGGCATTTAAAAAAATCAACTCAAAAAAATCTTTTTCTTTCATGGGTAACAAGCTTCGGGTCCTTGAATAGTCTAAATATATGTAAATAATTTTTAAGGTAAAAAAAATCGGTACTGAGGTTTGTCATGTTATCTACTGACAAATTTTGGTTTTAATCCAAAAGATAAGAGGCGTGGTACTCTTATGCCTGATAGTTCCTGTTCAGTTTTGAGTATTCAGGGTTAAACAAAGGAAAATGTTAGAAAGTTCCATAAAAAACGTTTAGCCTTTACAGTTATATTTCCTATCTTGTATCGTCCTCCTAACGCAACATAATTTAAACCTTTTGAAAACACTAACAACCGACTTGGCTCGTTTTGAGTACGAAGATTCTATTTTAGTAGTTACCCCCATTGAAGATTTATTATTGGATGAGCATGAGATGCGAAAGATGCTGGAAGCTGCTGTGGAATTTACCGGTCGTGAAAAATACTACGCTCTTGTCGACATGAGTAATCATGTGGATTCAACTCCTGAAGCGCGAAATTATTACGCCAGTTCTGAATTGGCGCAATACCGTCTCGCGGATGCTTTTGTAGTAGTGTCCTTAGCGACACGTCTGGTAACCAATTTTTATTTCTCGATCAATACGCCTCCGGTTCCTTCCAAAATGTTTAACAATAAGAAGGATGCGCTGGACTGGTTGAAACAATTGAAAACAAACAGTTCTAAACCGAAACACATGACGGTGTAAAATGTAAGTTTGAATTCACCTGAATTTTCCCAAAATACAATGACCTTGTTTCAGAGAGATTTCGTGTAATAAAGAGTTAGTTTTGTATGGGCTCTGTAGATTTGATGGCTGAATTACAGCGCTGACGTATTGCACTTAATACGGTCGAATTAGCCTTAGCCACCACGAATTCTGTCACTTCGAACAGACCAGCCTCAAGAGCCGGGAAGTGGTTTCGACAAGCTCAACCACCAGGTTTCGTCAGGCCGGGCGCGTCACAGTGAAGACAGTAGTTGTGAGCTGCCTTCCCGCACTTATTTCAAAATAAATATTCAGTTAAGCGCAAGTTTTAATAAAAAACAACATCTAAATTCAATAACACACCAAGCTATTTTTTAAAGATGAAGAAAATTCACCTCTTTTTTGCCCTTATAATCGGAACAGGCCTGCACGCCCAGACTTATCAAACGCTCTGGATTCCAGATACCATTAGTGGCACCAGCTTTAATTTAACCATTAAAGACACTATGAAACAATTGCGTCCGGGAAATCAGACGATTACAGGTGGAATCAATACTAATTTCTGGGGACCGACCCTCTTTTTTAATAAAGGAGATACCGTTCACATGAATGTAAAAAACAAACTCAATGACAGTACTACGATTCACTGGCACGGCATGCATTTGCCGGCTGTGATGGATGGGGGACCGCATCAGGTCATTCCTCCTGGCACTACCTGGCAACCGTACTGGAAGGTAGCCAACCAGGCCGGAACTTATTGGTATCACCCGCATTTGCACGAAATGACCCTGGAACATGTGAGTAAAGGCATTGGTGGATTTATCATTGTACGCGATCCTGCAGAAGCTGCTTTGGCACTGCCCAGAAAGTACGGAATAGACGATATTCCACTCGTGTTAACCAGCAGGCGTTACGATGCCAGCAATCAATTTGTAGTTCAGAACGTGGCTTATGGCGACTACCTGCTTAGTAATGGTACCCCCAGCGCGCAGATCAGTCTTCCTAAACAAATGGTACGCCTGCGTATTCTGAACGCGGAAATCGAACGTGGCTACAACCTGGGCTTTAGCGATAACCGTACCTTTTATATTATTGGTAATGACGGCGGTTTGCTGAATGCACCGGTAGCTGTGACCCGTGTAAAATTATTGGTGGGTGAACGTGTGGAGATCCTGGTGGATCTTGGCGCGGATGCCGTGGGATCTACCTTAGATCTTAAAGCCTACAACTCCAATCAACCCTTTGGTTTTCCGGGTGGAGAACCCGCCACTACTGGGCAGTTTGGAAGTTTGCTCAATAACACCGATTTTACAGTGCTCCACATGAATGTGAGTGCAACTACCGCTAATCCTATTACAAGCGTTCCTTCCGCCTTGGCAAATAACACGTATTGGACTTCGGCAGACGCTACCGTGAGCAGAACGCTGAACATTACCAACGGTAATCCGGGCCCAAACCCCATTCCGTTTAATTTTGACAATACCTCTTTTGTATTGAGTGTGATTAATAAAACCGTAAATCTGAATACCATTGAAAAATGGACATTAGTGAACAACCAGGTATTCGGGCACGCGTTCCATATACATGATGTGGAATTTAAAATAGTGGAACGCAATGGAAGCACTGCCGCAGTGGGCAATTACGAATCGGGCTGGAAGGACGTAATGTATGTACCCAAAGGAGAATCCGTTTCCTTTGTGGCTAAATTTGACGATTATGCCGACGCTGTGCATCCCTTTATGTACCATTGCCATTTTGCCAACCACGAAGACGATGGTATGATGGGACAATTTGTAGTGGTAAGCCAGATAACCGGTATCTCCGCATTAGAAAAGGACGAAACAGCTTATACCCTGTACCCGAATCCAGCAGAAGAAAAAATATACATTAAGATGAACAACAGCAACACTGAAGTGTATTACGTAACCATTACCAATGCCTCCGGAAAAGCCGTGATGATGTTGCCGCAGCCTGAACTGAGTAAAGGCGTGGACCTCTCAGGACTTGCGAAGGGAGTGTATGTGATGCAATTGATGGATAAACGCACCAAGTCTCTCACTGTTCAGAAATTTATTAAAGACTAAGATGACATTCACGAAACTCATTTTACTGGCATGTGTCATCTCGTTGCTTAGCGCCTTTGGACCCGGACCAAAGGGCATTGAGCCATTGGGAACAAAAGTGATCTCTGATTTTAAGTTACGCAATGTGGACAATCAGTTTCTGAAGCTCAGTGATTACAGCGATGCCAAAGGTTTTGTGGTGGTATTTACCTGCAACCATTGTCCTTTTGCCAAGCTATACCCGCAACGTTTAAACGCCATGAACGAAAAGTACAAAGCTCTGGGTGTTCCTTTAATCGCCATTAATTCGATGGATACCCTGGTGTACGAAGATGAAAGCTTTGAACTGATGCAGGAAAAAGCGAAGAAGGAACACATAAACTTTCCCTACCTCTACGATCCCGCACAACTAGTAGGTAGACAATTTGGCGCCGAACACACCCCGCAGGCCTTTGTGATCTGGAAAGAAAAAGACCACTGGCTGGTAAAATACAGTGGCGCCATTGATAATAATGGGGAGCATCCTGAACTGGCGAAGTCTTTTGTGAACGAAGCTGTGGAGGAATTGCTGCAAGGCAAGGCCGTAACCACTCCAAAAACACAATCATTCGGTTGTCGTATTTTTTACCGGAATACCAAAAAGAACTAGAATAAGGAAGCCTCATTAAGCTTCCCGGTGTAAAATAGTTTTTCCCACTGCCATAGGGTTGTCACCTCGCCGTTTTAAGTTAGCCGAAACTTAACACACACAATATGACATCAACTGCATTTACACCGGCCGGAAAAAAAATAACTCAAGCATGTATTACAGGCACCATTCCCGCGGTATTGGAAGGACTACTCATTCACTTTGCCGATCCACAGGCCGGAAACTGGCTGCTGTTGCAATCTGTTTTGTTTTGGTTTAGCTGTGGCTTTGTGGTGTATCTGGCGGCACCGGATAAAAAGAAGGTACTGGTTTCGGTCTTGCTTACCTTGTTGTTAAACATACCCTGGTACATTGCCCTGACAGTGATTGCTCATAAACCGGAGCACCTGCTCCCCTTAATTGTTTCGAGTTTGGTAATGGGGTTCATTATTGGCTTTGTAAGCAACTATCTGAGGAAAAGAAGTTGAATCAGAGCAAAACAAAATGTGGCACGTTGTTTTATGCGAATCATCAGTTAGCTTGTCATTTATAGAATAAGTTACAGTCCTGGTGTTTTGCACCTCATTTATAAACTGGTATCTTCGTCTCACCCTTTTACAGAAGTAAGTATGAGATTCTCTGATAACAATCCCGCAACCCACTCAAAATGTAAAGTGCAAACCCAAATAAAAAACAAACTATGAAAGCCCTTTTAATCATAGACATGCAGATGGGT
>CAZMHW010000313.1:0-4971 GCA_964566105.1 uncultured Akkermansia sp. | reverse complement strand
GTCAGCTTGCAGGTAATGGAAGCAATGTCTCCGGAATAATAATTCAAACTAAAAGGAAGTTCTTTTTGAGAGGAGATCAACTGATCTATTTTTCCCTGAACCAGAAGTGTGTATTGTTTTTCAGAGCCTTGTTTTTCGGTCAGTTTCATTTTGATCGAATTGTTCAAGCTGCTTTTTTGAGCCTGAAGTGTTACAAGTGAAAAACATAAAAAAATAGAAAAAAAGCCGCGCATCTGATTTAAATCTCATTAAAGTTAAATAAAAAAAACGAACTTTGATTTATGCGTTCAGGAGCCTTTTTCTTCTTACTGATGTTCATCCGCTTGTCTGTTTTCCCGCAAAGCGATAGCGTTATTTATAACAAGGACCTACCGTTAAGTGACAGGATATATTTGACCTATGCGGATTTTCGAAAAGGCCTTGCGCTGAGCAAGTCGCAGATAGTTTCGAAGCAGGATCCGGATCAATTGGAATTCCTGACAAAAGTGCTTTCTGAAGAGAAACTCACCTTTAAAGTAAGGGAAGAGCCTGTTACCACTGATTCCAGGAACGTGTGGGGGTATTTGCAAAACAACACGTTTTACGTAAACTACAAGGGAGATTTTTACCGTATCCCCGTTTTCGGATCTGTTTCCTACCTGGTAGCTTACGTTACAGTGGTTAACCCCGGGTTTTATGATCCGCGTTTTGGATATTCCACGGGTACATCAACCAGCAAAGAGATCAGGGAATTTTTGATGAATTTCTACGAAGGCAGAGTTGCAGAATTTAGTATGGGTTATGCACAGGAACTGTTGTCACGTGATAAGGAATTGTTCGCTGAGTTCAGCAAATTAAGTAAGCGGAAACAAAAGGAAGAGATTTATAAATACATCCGAAAGTTCAATGAACGCCATCCGGTTTATTTTCTGAAACCCTGAATAGACGCAAAACATCCCAAAAGTAAAATAGGTAAATTTTCGTAAAAAAACAAGTCGGAAAGCTTTGCGGTTTTTAGTAAATTAGTTGGTTGAGCTAACAAACTTTCCTTTGAGGAGGACTACTGTACATATTTCTCTATTTCTGTTTTTAGTTACTTCTGCGCTGTTTTCGCAAAATCAGGGTAAGAAGTGGTATTTCGGTAATCAGGCAGGACTTGACTTTAATGGCGGGGCACCCAGTATTCTGACTAACGGCGCGATGAACTGTTCGGAAGGAACAGCGGTGATTTCTGATGCCGCCGGTGCCCTTTTGTTTTATACCGACGGTCTCACGATCTATAACGCGAACCATGTGGCCATGAGCAACGGAACCGGAATGGCAGCAAGTGGTAATGCCTGTCAATCAAGTCTCATTGTGAAACAACCCGGATCCAACACCATTTATTACGTGTTTTTACTTCAGGGCAATGGAGGAGATTTTTATTATTCGATTGTTGACATGTCTTTGGCCGCAGGCTTGGGCGCCGTTACAACTGTAAGTAATGTTTTGATCACTACTAACGTAACTGAAAAGCTTACAGCAACAAGGCATTGTAACGGAACAGACGTGTGGATTGTGATTCATGACTGGGGAAACAACACCTTTATGTCGTACCTGTTAACAGCTACGGGACTCAGCGCTCCTGTTCTTTCTTCGGTTGGTACCACTCACAGTGGAACTGTGAACAATGTGCTGGGCTGTATGAAGATTTCTCCAACGGGCAGAAAATTAGGTCTGGGTATCTGGGCAAGTATTTACACGTTTGAATTGTACGATTTTGACAACGTCACGGGCGTTGTTTCAAATCCCGTTATATTAGGCACTAACTTTGCCCAGGCCTATGGTGTGGAGTTTTCACCGGACGGCTCTAAATTTTACGGATCCTGTGAGACGAATGTGGGGACTTCTATTTATCAGTGGGACCTCTGCGCGGGGAATTCTGCCGCCATTATTGCTTCTCAGTACACTGTGGCTGCTGCGAGTCTTGGTGTGGTGAGAAATGGAATGCAGGTTGCTACGGATGGGAAAATATATGTGGCGAGAAACACGCAGGCCAGCCTCGGTGTAATTAACAGTCCTAACTTATCAGGCTCTGCCTGTAATTATGTGGATGCCGCGCAATCTTTGGGGAGTCAGGTGAGCACGCGCGGACTACCTAATTTTATAAATTCACTTTTTAAACAAGCGCCGCAACCCATTACGTATACTACCAACGCGGCTTTGGGATGTCTGAACGCGACACTGAGCTGCGCATCGCTTGTATCAACTCAGATTGGTTGTCCGAGTGCAGGCTATTCAGTTACCAGTTTTTACTGGAAGTTCGGTGATCCGGCTTCCGGAACCGCGAACACTTCTACTTTACTCGTGCCAACGCATGCTTACCCTGCTCCGGGTACATACTCCGCTCAACTTGTTATAAATTATTCCTGTGGTGGTGGAACTGACACCGTGCCAAAGGCCATTATTATCAGTTCGCCTTCATTAACCTGTAATTCTGCCACAGCGACTTGCAATGGCCTAGGTGAGGCAACTGTTACCGCGGCGGGAAGTTCCGGCGCCAGTTCGTATACCTGGACACCAAGTGGACTCACAACTTCTGTGGTAAGCAATGTGACGCCGGGAACTTACACGATAAACATGTCAGACGCTTCGGGGTGTACCGCCTCCCTGATCACCAATGTTGCCACGCCTATTAACGCCACACCCATCCTTACGGTGGCAAGCACAAGTATTTGTCCCGGAGCGGTGGCCTCACTTACGGGTGCGGGGGCAACATCTTATACATGGAATCCCGGCAACTTTGTGGGAAATAATTACAATGTAACACCTACCGTTAATACAACATATACAGTGCTTGGATTCGCTTCCAACTGCACGGCCCAGGTTACAACAAGCGTGAGTTTAAAACCAATACCCACCGCCTCCATAGTGTGTAATTCCACTGTATGTGCGGGGCAGGCACTTTCGTTTGCCGGCAGTGGAGGACTTTCTTACCTCTGGAGTGGACCAACCACGTTTACTTCCGCTTTACAGAATCCTTCCTTCGCGCAATCTTCGGCCACAAACACAGGCGTGTATTCACTTACTGTAACGGCTGCCAACAATTGCACCGCCTCCAGTACTGCGAGTGTTCTCGTAAACCCGGTACCAACCCTGGCTGTTACCTCAGGTACTGTTTGTGTTGCGGAAACGCTGAGTTTGTCCGTAAACACCGGTCCGTCTTCGATCGGCTTTAACTGGACTGGACCGAACGCGTTCACATCTTCCCTTCAAAATCCTGTTATCGTCAACTCGGGAACCGTTATGAGTGGTACTTACCAATTAACGGTAACAACTATTCAGGGCTGTTCTACAAACACGAGTGTAAACGCTTTGGTTGTTCCGGCACCTGTGCCAACAATTGTTACAAATGCCCCCGTTTGTGAAGGAACGGTATTATCGTTTACCGCGGGTGGCGGACAAAGTTATCTCTGGAATGGACCAAATTCGTTTTCGAGTTCCCTGCAGAGTCCGGTTATTCCATCACCATCGGGATTAGCCAACGGTGTCTATTCCCTCACGGCGTCTAATGGTTATTGCTCAGTGAGCGCTACAAAAACAATTACACTCTATGCGTCTCCCGGACTCACACTGGTGAGTAACAGTCCCGTGTGTGAAACGAAGAGTTTGAGTTTAAGCGCCAATACAACAACGTCTGCTGTTTTGTTTTTATGGAAGGGACCTGCAGCGTTTTTGGATTCGGTTCAAACTACGCGCCGCGATTCCTGCCGGTTGTCATACTCAGGAAATTATTCGCTAACCGTAACCGATGTGAATGGGTGCCGGGCAACCGTTGTACAAAGTCTTACCGTACTTCCAAAACCAGTATTGAGCGTTTCGGGCGCAACGGTTTGTTTGCATGATTCTGCCTCTATTGTGTCCAGTGGGGCTGATACCTATACCTGGTCGGGTCCGGGCTCTTATCTCTCACACAGCCCTAATCCTGTTTTTGCGGATGTAAGTCATGTTTCTCCTTATGTTTATACGTTAGTAGCAAGCGCGGTTAATCAATGTACCACGATGGCCCAGGTAACCGTAGCCACACTTCCGCTTCCGGTCCCTGCTTTTACCCTTTCATCTCCAAGGGTATGCGCCAACTCCACAGTTTTTTTAAGCGGCGCAGGTGGTGTAACTTATTTGTGGATCGGTCCGGGTAACATCCGGTTTACCGAAAAGGAAGCTTCTTTTGTGGCTTATAATGTGAGTGGAAATCTTACCTATTCTCTGTTTGTCACCGATTCGTCAGGATGTAAGTCATCTACAACGGCCGTTGTGCAGGTAGACGCTTTGCCTTACGGAACCTTATCCGGCAATACGGGGAGTTGTATTCCATTTTGCAGCAATATCACATTTAATGCCGGAAGCACCACATCACTCACAAATTATGTGTGGCTTTTAAACAACGAATCATTCACCGGAGTAACATTCAAAAAATGTTTTACAAGTGTTGGTGAATTTTCATTGAGGGGAAAGTTTACGGATGTTAATAATTGCAGTACTACGGCTAGCTTTGTAATTAACGCTTATGCGAAACCAAAAGCGGATTTTACCTTTTTACCCGAAAGTCCGGTAGAGAATACAGAAAGCGTGCTATTCAGAGATAACTCTTCAGGCGAAAGTCTGAAGCAATGGACCTGGTATTTCTCAGACAATGAACACAAGACCAATGCCAGAAACCTTTCCTATTTTTATCCTGAGGCCGGGGCTTACGCAGTGGCGCTTGTTGTTAAAAACGAGTGGGGATGTGCGGACAGTGTTATTAAGGTTGTAAACGTATCACAAGACTTTCATATATACGTACCCAATGCTTTTACCCCGAATAGCGACGGTTTAAACGATGTGTTTTTGCCGGTGGCCAGAGGTGTTAAAACCTATCACATTTCGGTTTTTAATCGTTGGGGTGCTGAAGTGTTTCACGCCTTGAAAAAAAATCTATCTGAAGCAGGGCTTAGTACTAATGTTGGAGATGAA
>CAZMHW010000312.1:0-4984 GCA_964566105.1 uncultured Akkermansia sp. | reverse complement strand
GTGTGGCAGTAGCTACTCCGCTGTTAAAAGGTGGTTGGGAAGCAATAGGAGAAGTTGGGCCACTGGGATTTGGATTAGAAATATGATTGGGAGTCTCTAAAGTGTATGTTAGTGCTCCGGAAGAGGTAAGCGTAATGGTATTGGGTGAACCGTTAAAAGCAAACTCGCAGAGGGTATTGCTGCTCAAAGCTACTGTTAACGAAGGAGGTGGAACCACAGAAACAGTGCTGCTGGCAGAAGCCGTACATCCGTTTAAAGCTGCTAGCACCGTGTATGTTTTAGTTACTGTTGGAGATGCAATTACGGACTGTCCCGAACCTGAGGATAAACCCTGCTGAGGCGTCCAGGTAAAAGAAGTACCCGTGCCATTGGCAGTTAGGGTCACACTCGTTGTATTTAAACAAATACCCGGACTAAGCGGTGTAAGGTTAATGAGTGGTAAAGGTAAAACAGTGACACTTGCAGTCTGTGCATTGCTGTAACAACCAAGACTACTACCAATAACAGAGTAAATGGTAGTTAGTGTAGGACTGGCAATGACATTTACGCCTGCACTTGTGTTTAAACTAGCAGAAGGTGACCAGGTATAGGCTTGAGCTCCACTTGCACTCATATTTTGGGAAGTTCCATAACAGATGCTGCTACTCGCTGGACTGAGTGTTAGTGTTGGGTTAGGTAAAATACTAAAAGTGGAAGTGATGGTATTGGTACAGCTTCCATCAAAACCTACCAGAGTTGCACTCGCCAAGGACATGGTATTTAAAAAAGGAGGGACAAGAGTAACGGGACAGACTGTGGCATTTGCATTAGCCGTTGAAAAATTAGAAGAGCTTAATAAAGTATAATTCAGTGCGCCACCGGCAGTCAGAGTGAGCGTGTTGAGTGAGCCATTCAGATTTTGAGCACAGAGTGTGTTACTGCTTAAACTTAATGTGAGCGAAGGGGCAGGTAAAACACTCAGGGTTTTGGTATCAAAACAGCCATTAACCGTGTTTGTAACTACAACAGTATAAATACCTCCAACATTTATATTCACCGTAGGAGAATTACCAGCACTTACAATTCCTGGTCCAGACCAAGAACTACTGTAAGAAGCAGAATTGGGAAAAGAAAATAACTGTGCGGAAGGTAAAGGGCAGATAGCACCTGTTGGTGAAACTGAGGCAAGGGTGGGAACTGTATTAGTGCTCACAGCTACGGTCACAAGCGTTTGTGTGGCTGGTTGCAGGGGTGGGCATCCTCCCGCGTTAATCATACAAGTATAAGTGCCACTGCTTGTAACCGAAGCCACTGAGTTTGTGGCTGTGTTTGCAATTAGTCCGGGGCCTGACCAGGAATAACTGACAGGGCTTAACACCGTTGAAACTGTTACGCCGACACTTGCCGTAGGAGTATAACAATTAACCGTACCACTACTTACACTTACTGTTATGGAATTAGTGTTGCATACGGGACAACTCGCGAAATCATAACTGGGAGGAAAGCCTGAAATAGCAGTAAAGGTAATGGATGAACCAGTAATTACGCCCACATTAAAAGTACCTCCACCAGAAGTGCCGCTGTTACTATTTAAAGGGCTATTTGACCTGACATAAACAGTATTACCAATCATAGCCAATCCACCGTTATTAGTGTAAAATAAAGCTCCTGTGCCAGAATTATAGATTGGATTTGTAACAGAATAAGAGCATACCGCATTACCGTTCGAATCGTACATATGCAGATACTGGGGGCTAGCATTATCCAGTACATAAAAATTGCAATTGCAGTCTGCTACAATATCATATATATCTACCCCGAAAGGCAATGTGGTAAGAAGACTAGCGGAACTTGTGCCATTATATTTGTAGATTGCTGCATTCGTGCCAGAGCTGACTATTTCAAACAAGGTACTACCGCAACCACCTATACCATGATTAGCGCCCGTTGTAATCCCGGTCGAATGCCCTGTGTTAATCCAGGAACTTCCATTCCAATAATAGAAGGTTCCAGCCTCATTATAAAAAGAAACCCCCGGATTACTATTAATGTTTGGCAAAATAGCAATCTCATTATGTTGGCCAGGAGCTGTCAGCGCAATACCAGTGTTAGAAGGATTGTTTACTGAAATGATTTGCGATGGATCGTAGAAATAAATGTAGTTACCCGAACCTGCACCAACAATATAAAGAAATGGGCTCGGGCAGGTCAAAGTCTGGCCAAAAAGAAAAGATTGGCAGAAAAAAAAGGAAATGATAAGTATTTTGAGCGATGGTCTAATTTACTTTGGCTTTATTTAAAGGTAGTGAGATAAGCCGGAATAAAAAAGGATTATAATTAAGCTGCAAAAGCAGGTTTGAGAGGGTTTTTCCTCTGTTCCGGTGATTCAAACGTTTTTTATAAACAGTCAAACAAAAGAAATTGAGCTTTTGCAGGCGCTGAAACCTGCAATTACCAAATAAATCAATTCGTGCTCATACCCTGCTTTGAAAAAACAAAAAACTGTAATACCTTGCCTGCATGAACTTAACCTGTAACCTTGTTCTTTCTGGTGGTGGTATGCGCGGCAACGCGCATGTGGGAATTATTAAAGCGCTGTATGAAAAGGGAATTTTTCCAAAAGCTGTCAGTGGCACCAGTTCCGGAGCTCTGGTGGGTGCGTTTATTTGCGATGGGTTTCATCCCGCTGAAGTGGAAGAGATCATTCTGAAAAATGAACCGCAACTGGGATTTAATTTCAGTCGTTTCTGGGAGAGCATTCTGAGTTTTAACTCTTTCAGTGAAGTACTTAAAAAAAACCTGCGTTCAAAAAAAATTGAAGATCTGCAGCTTCCGCTGTATGTTTCAGCAACCAATCTAATTAACGGCATGCAGGAGATCATAACCCAGGGAAACATTGTGGAGGTGCTTACCGCCTCAGCTGCCATCCCGGTGGTGTTACCACCGGTTTTTATGAACGGAGTTCCTTATGCCGACGGCGGGGTGAGTAATAATTTGCCGGTAGAACCTTTTTTAAAAGAATCTCTGCCCATCGTCGGATGCCATGTGAATCCTTTGACAGAATACAATAAAGACGCGGGTGTTATACATACCATTGACCGTAGTATGCATTTGATAATGCGCGCGGGGGTGAACAGAGGGAAGGGAAATTGTGCTGTTTTTATTGAACCGCCTGCACTGCGGGGAATTCATTTATTTGAATCCAAAAAAACCAAAGAAATGATTACCATTGGGTACCGCTATGTGATGGATGAAACAGACCTTTCTCCATTAGATCAATCTTTATGAATCTTCTATTAACTGAATACTAAAGAACTTGAATTATGAAACTTAAATTTATAGGCGCCGCTGAAGGTGTAACGGGAAGTAAACATCTGATACTTACCGAAAAGGGCAGCCAGATCTTATTGGATTGTGGCATGTACCAGGGGATGGGCAAAGAGACCGATGAACTTAACCGTCATCTCGGACTTAATCCCTCCGCCATTGACGCGGTGATTCTTTCTCATGCGCACATTGATCATTCTGGTAGTCTTCCTACTTTGGTAAAACAAGGTTTCCGGGGAAAAATATACTGTACCCCTGCTACTCTTGACGTATGCAGAATTTTACTACTCGATAGCGCGCACATCCATGAAAGCGATGTGAGTTATATCAATAAACGCCGGCGCAAGCTTGGATATCCGCCTATTAAAGCACTTTACAGCGTGCACGACGCTGAGGAATGTTTAAAACAATTTAAAGCCATTTCCTTTAATACCGATTTCCATATTAATGATGAGATCTCGTTTTATTTTTCAGAGAATGGCCATATTATTGGGAGTGCGGCGGTGAATGTTACAGCCGAAGAAAATGGAAAAATCACGAAGCTGACTTTTACGGGTGATATCGGACGTTATTCCGATCCTCTGTTAAAGGCCCCTGCTGTGTTTCAGCAGGCCGACTATATCATTTGTGAATCTACCTATGGCGACAGGTTACATGAGGCTCTGACGGATTCAGAAGGTAAACTTCTTGAAATTGTGAAATCTACCTGCGTGGATAAAAAAGGTAAATTGGTTATTCCGGCTTTTAGCCTGGGGCGGACCCAGGAAATTCTCTATCTGCTGGATAAACTTACCAATAGAAATTTGCTTCCAAAGATCCAGATCTTTGTGGACAGTCCGCTTTCTACCAAGGCCACAGAGATTGTCCGTAAGCACCCTGAAAGTTTCAACGAAGAGTTAAGCGCTTACATTAAAAAGGATCCGGATCCGTTTGGTTTTCCGAACCTCACGTATATTGAGGATACTCAGGAATCCATTGCGCTCAATAATTATAAAGAACCCTGCGTTATCATATCCGCTTCGGGTATGGGAGATGCGGGAAGAGTAAAACACCACATAAAAAACGCGATTGGAGATGTGAGGAATACCATTCTTATGAGCGGTTATTGCGCTCCGCATACACTGGGCGCCAAGCTCATGGCCGGGGATAAAGAGGTGCACATCTTTGGTGATTATTTTGAGGTAAAAGCCGAGATCCAATCTATCCTGTCGCTGAGCGCGCACGCGGATTATTCAGAAATGATCCGCTTTTTATCCTGCCAGGAAGAGGAAAAAGTAAAAACTATTTTTCTGGTGCATGGTGAAACAGAAGCTAAAGTAGCATTTAAAGAAAAATTAATTGCGGAAGGTTTTAAAAATGTGGTAATCCCGGTAAAAGGGGAAGTGATGCACCTGGAATAGAACGTAGTGCGGGATCAATTCTTTTTACCAATGTTTAAGTGTCGTTAACGTTACTATACGAGTATAGACATAGCTACATTGTTTAGTCGACCCTCAAAAAAGTCTGCAGATTATATCAACAAAGGACTATTCCATTGGAATGGATATTTCGATTTGCCGGGATTTTCACAATCTTTCATTTTTCTGGTAGAATTAATTTGTTTTTTTTAGTTCTGGTTACGTCCAGGATGGTGCGGTGGCGAACGGCGATTTGGTGCGAACCCGAATTTTTCGTTAAA
>CAZMHW010000311.1:0-4994 GCA_964566105.1 uncultured Akkermansia sp. | reverse complement strand
AACACGTTTTGGGTTTTGGCTTAGGACTTTTTGAATGTATAAAGTGGCATTAGTTTTTTCTTTCTGAAAACAGGGCGATCTGGTTTTGCATGACCGTGGGACGAACTATTTTTTCCTTCCTCCTTAACACATTTTCGTAAATGTGGAACAGTTGCACCATGCAGTGCTCAAAGTCGTAGGTGTTAAGTACGTGCAGACGAGCTTCTTTGCCCAGTTTTTCTCTTAAGGCAGGAAAATTAATCAATTGAATAATGGCCTTGGCAAGTTGAGGCACATTTTCTTTCTCCACTATTAAACCGTATTGATCCACAACTTCTTTTAGTCCCGGCACATTCGAAACTATTACTGCTTTTTCGCAGGCCATACTTTCAATGACCGAAACGCCGAAACTTTCGTTAACCGTACTTACATTAATAAAGATATCCAGAAGCTGATGATACTGCGCAATTTCACTGAAGGCTATTTTGCCTGTAAAAACTACCTTGTTGCCCAGACCTAGTTTTGACGCAAGTTTTTTGTATTTGTTCAGTTGTTTTCCACCTCCAATCAAATAAAGCCTGAACTCTTTTTCCGGAAGGCAGCGGGTTACCAGTTGCATGGCTTCCAGCACAGTTTTAATGCCATAAATGTCTTCCATGGCTTTAATTACTCCCAGGTGGATACGTTTATTGTTTCCGGGAACTGCGGGTGCAAATACCTCCGTGTTTACACCGAAAGGTAACACCTCTACTTCTTTCGTGGTATACTTCCACAATTCTCCTTTCATAGAATAACTGGTCGATAAGATTTTATCTGCTCTTTTGAGATTGTATTTGAGCAGCGAGGCATGAACAACCGATTTTTTTGGAAATTCATACACATCCGAACCCCACACTGAAATTACAAATGGCTTAAATCTGCTTAACGCACCAAGGAGTCCGTAACTGGTGGCATAGTGCGCATGGAGTATATCGGGCTTAAATTCCTGAATCACTGTTTTTAGTTTTGGTAAGGCCAGCAGGTAAGCAAGTTTGCTTACCACTGAACCTGTAGCGGGCTGCAACCCTGTGTCACTTAAAACAACTATATTTTCAACACCTTTATGCCAGCTTTGTGCTGTTTTGTTCAGACTGAAAAGTCCAACGGTGTATCCCTGCTGCACCATACCAAGTACCCATTTTTGAGTGTGTGAGGAGGAACTGTCGGCGAGTAATAAGACGCGTAAGGCCATAGATCAGGTTTTAAATAAGAGCCGGAAAAGTGGAATGATGGAAAGTTTGCCCGATAGGTACACACACGTAACAGAAGCAAAGAAAAGAAACACCCACTTTTCCGGTAATTTTAAAATTAAATGCTGAATTCGTCTCTTTGACGTTTTATCAGAGTAAAGGTTTAATCATCTTCTTTTGCGGATAAAAATTTAAATGGCCGGAACAGAAGAGAAAGAAAAACCCTTAGCTGTAGAATCTCATCCCTGTTCCGGCACCCTTTAAACCCACAGTTCAAAGTTCGTATGGATCAAAACAACTTCCATAACGAATATAAGTTTGAGCTTTTTTTACCGATGATCAGCTCTTTTTTAGTGTTTGGGTTTCTTTAGGTTGTGTTTTCTGACTTATGTCAGATCGTTTACCTGATAACGTTTTTTTTCCATTCGTAAGTAATTTCAGTGTATTTTTAGGGAGAATATGACCAGTTATTTCAAAAAACTTTTGACCCTTTTTCTTTTTTTAAGTACCGGCGTTCCCATTTTCAGTCAGTCTGCAAAGTACAGCCACGCCGACAGTCTCAAAGGAGGGATTTCAAAATCACGCTCCTGGTGGGACGTACTTCACTATGACCTTTGCGCAGATTTTAATATTACGGACAGCAGTATCAAAGGATGTAATAAAATTACTTACCGGGTTATTGAGCCTTACACACGTATGCAGATCGACCTCATGCAGCCAATGCTCATAGACAGCGTAGTGCAATCAGGAAAAAGGTGTTTTGCGATGAGGGACGGCAATGCCTTTTTTGTTAGTTTACCTGAAGAAAAAAAAACAGGGCAGATCAAAACAGTCGACGTTTATTTTCACGGAAAACCCCGCGTAGCGAAACTCCCACCCTGGGACGGTGGTGTTATCTGGTCGAAAGACAAAAAGGGAAATCCATGGATTTCTATTGCCTGCCAGGGAATGGCAGCACAGGTGTGGTTTCCGAATAAGGACCACATGTACGATGAAGCCGACAGCTGCACGGTTCATATTACCTGTCCGAAAAGTCTCATAACTGTATCGAATGGCCGCCGGCTTGCAACCCTTACAAATACAAATGAAACCGCCACCTACACCTGGAAAGTGGTGAATCCGATTAATAATTATAACATCATTCCATACATAGGAAAATATCAGGAATATACTGATACACTGAAAGGAGAGAAGGGAACTTTGGATCTTTCGTTCTGGGTACTGGAGGATAATTTGCAAAAGGCAAAAAAACAAATGCTCCAGGCCAAGTCGATGTTGCATTGTTTTGAACACTGGTTTGGTTCTTATCCTTTTTACGAAGACGGATATAAATTGGTAGAGGCTCCTTTCCTGGGAATGGAACACCAAAGCGCCATCGCTTATGGAAACGATTTTCAGAATGGTTACCGGGGTAGGGATTTGTCTTTAACAGGTTGGGGACTTAAATGGGATTTTATCATCGTACATGAATCCGGTCACGAGTGGTTTGGGAACAATATTTCCGCCAAAGATGTGGCAGATAACTGGATTCATGAAAGTTTTACCGCCTATTCCGAAAATCTGTACACCGAATGGTTATTTGGAAAACAAGCCGGAGCGGAATATGTGATAGGCACACGCAAAGCGGTAACTAACGATAAACCCATCATTAGCGATTACAATGTAAATGCCGGTGGTTCCATCGACCTGTATTACAAAGGGGCAAACATGCTGCATAACATTCGCCAGATCGTAGACAACGATTCTATCTGGAGAGAAGCTTTGCGAAGTCTCAACCGCGTTTTCTGGCATCAAACCGTTTCCACAAAACAAATTGAAGATTACCTCATAAATTTTTTAAAGCTGGATTTACAAAAAACCTTCGATCAGTATTTGCGCAGCACACAAATTCCGGTTTTGGAATACAGTATTAAAAAAGACAAGCTCTCGTATCGCTGGACTAATTGTGTAAAAGGATTTAATATGCCACTAAGAATTAACACGAACACCGGTTCTGTCTGGCTTAAGCCCACAGAAAAGTGGCAATCTCAGTCGTACAACGAAAGTAACCTGAAAGCGGATTTCAATTTTTACATCAGTGTAAAGGAAGTGGTGAAATAAGTGTTTTAGTGAACAGTTCTTACGAGCCCCTGTTGGTGTTTTCACCCACAGGGAATAGTCACATTTCAGCCACTTCTTTTTTCCTCCGTTTGGCATTCCACATCAAAAAACCTGTCACGGGTAAACTCGCTGCGATGAGGGAGGCAAAAAATACAAGGCACTCGCCAAGTAGACCAAATACCTTGCCTGTATGAATGTTGTAGTTCGCTGATTTAACCTTCTCTCCGGTGGAGGCATTCAGAAATAATTTTTCACTGAGTTGTTCTCCGGAATATTGGTCAAAAAAGAAGTGGTCCATTTTTCGGTAAAGGCCGCTTTCATCCAGTGTCACTGAAAACCGGTACACACCTTTTTCATCTTCGGGTAATACAATAAAAAAACTGTGAGCGGGATAGGTTTCTGAAACATGCGTCGCGATGGAATCAAGAGGAAAGAGCGTTTTAGCAGAAGGTATTTTTGAATGTGGTTTTTTTTCTTCCTTTTTGGAGTTGGTAACCCAATACATACTTTTTTCTACCCATTTAAAGGACCAGATAAGTCCGGTTAATACCGAAAATAAAAGAATGAAGGCAGCGTAGAATCCTAAAACACTGTGAAGATCGTAGAGTCTTCTCTGCCGGTGCGCCTCTTTTTTTATCAGTAATTTCTGTTTGAGGTATTTGGCGCGTTTGGGCCACCAGAGTATAATCCCGCTAATAAGCATCACCAGAAAAACAAGAGCCGAAATTCCGGTAATGGTTTTGCCCACTTCGCCCAGACAGAGATTACGGTGAAGTTTTAAAACCACAGCAAGAAACTCCGTTTCCATGTCCAGACTTCCAATGATTTCGCCGGTAGTGGGATTAATAAAAAGACTGGTTTTGTTTTTAAGGTTAATTTGAAGACTCCGGCTCGTGTTTTCGGGTACAATGATGTTTTTTACGGTTTGTTTGGGGTAGGTTGATTTTACCTTTTCAAGAATTTCACTCAGAGCTGCAGTATGGCTGTCACCCGAATTAACAAGATACAAGTCGCGGTGAATAATTTCCCGTATTTCTTTTTCAAACGTGTAAATACATCCGCTGAGGGCAACTATTAAAACAACCAGCCCACTCACCAGACCTAACAGGAGGTGTGTTTTACGGAGGAATTTTTTAAAGGACATAAAGATTAGCTGAACTAGAATTTATATGAGAAGGTACAGGCAATCTGGCGTGGTGCAATGGGGTTAACACTGTTGTCATCGTGTACATTGTAACTCAACTCGTTCAGAATATTGGATACTTTCAGACGAATAGAGACATTGCTCATCACGTACCCGATACTGGCATCCAACAGGGTGTAAGCCGGTAGGGCTATAAGTTGGTAAGGATCGTTGGCTACGGTTACGCGGGTAGAACGTCCTGCCTGTCTCTGACCAAAGTACATGGCACTGGCGCCAATGTTAACACCTTTGAGTATGCCGTTTTGGAAGGTGTAATACAGACTGGCATTGGCTGTGTGGTTAGGATTGTAACGCAGAAGACTTCCAATAACATAGGTATTGCTTTTAGTGTAACGGGTTTCGTTATAGCTGTATCCCGCAATTACCATAAACCCAAAAAAAGATTTACTCATTACATCTAATTCTACACCTTTACTGGTCACTTCGCCGGCCAGCTCCTTAATGTTGGTATTAGTATTGCCGTTAACCAGACTGGTTTGAGG
>CAZMHW010000310.1:0-5016 GCA_964566105.1 uncultured Akkermansia sp. | reverse complement strand
CCGTCTAAATACCCTTCAAATGGGCATTGTATCAGCCGAACGTGTTTTTAAAGTCCTTGATACGGATGAGAAAATTGCCGATACGGGCACACTGGAATTTAAGAATGTAAATAACGCTATCGAGTTTAAAAATGTCTGGTTCGCTTATAAGAACGAGCACTTTGTATTGAAGGATGTTTCATTTAAAATTAACGCAGGTCAAACAGTAGCTTTGGTTGGTTCCACCGGGGCAGGAAAATCCACCATCATTAATCTATTGAGCAGGTTCTACGAATATAATAAAGGGCATATTTTGATTGATGGCGTGGAGATCCGCGACCTGCAACTGGAAACCTTACGAAAGAATACCGGAGTGGTTCTGCAGGACGTCTATCTCTTTAACGATACTATTTTAAACAATATTACGCTTAACAATCCTGAGATCCGTTTTGAAGATGTGGTGACGGCCACCAAACAAATTGGCCTTTACGATTATATTTTGTCTCTGCCAAATGGCTTTGATTACCAGGTAACCGAACGCGGACAAAGTCTTTCGGCCGGACAGCGACAACTCATTGCTTTTATCCGCGCCTTTGTCTATCAACCGGCTATTTTTATTCTTGACGAAGCAACTGCTACCATTGATACCCAGACGGAGATTCTCATTCAGCGGGCCGTGGAAAAAATCTCAGAGGGTCGCACATCCATCATTATTGCACACCGTTTGTCGACGATAAAACATGTAAACAAGATTTTGGTCTTTGATAAAGGCCAGGTAATAGAAGAGGGCTCCATCGCCGAATTGTTAGGGCGGGAAAGCCGGTTTAAAAAATTGTATGAACTTCAGAACAAAACAGAAGTTGAATTAGAAGAGTAATATGCCAAGTAAACAGGAAAAATTTGCAGAGTTTGACACGTTCAAAAATTGTTTTACGCTTTATTTCGAAAATCTCGCTAAGGGATTTCCTTTAAAAGGAAAATGGCGTTCAGAGTATTTTCAAAATGACCATCCGATTGTGCTTGAGCTGGGTTGCGGTAAAGGTGAGTATACTGTAGGACTGGCCCAAAACAATCTAAACAAGAATTACATTGGGGTGGATATTAAAGGAAACAGGATCTGGACGGGTGCCAAACAAGCTATAAATAGCGACCTGAAAAATGTAGGTTTTTTACGCACCCGGATAGATTTTATCGATCATTGTTTTGAAAAGAATGAAGTAGATGAGATCTGGATTACATTTCCTGACCCACAGCCTCAGAGTACCCGCGAGCGAAAGCGTCTAACCCATAACATGTTTACCAACCGCTACAGAAAGTTTTTAAAACCGAATGGATTGGTGCATCTGAAGACGGATAGCACGAGTTTTTATGAGTACACCCTGGAGGTCATTGAAGAAAACAAATTTCCACTCATCTGGCACACCAACAATCTTTATAAAAATTGCCCTTCTGACAGGCAGGAATTGGTCAATATTAAAACCTATTACGAAAAGCTCTTTACAGAAAAGGGAGAGGACATTAAGTATGCCTGTTTTAAGCTTGAATAATTTACAAACGATTGCAATACTGTTAAGGAATCATTAATTAGTCGACGCTCAAAATTCTGCAGCTTATATCAACAAAGCACTATTCCTTTGGAATGGATGTTTCGATTTGCCGGGATTTTCACAATCTTTCATTTTTCCGGTAGAATTAATTCGTTTTTTTGGAGTTCTGGTTACGTTCAGGATGGTGCGGTGGCGAACGGCGATTTGGTGCGAACCCGAATTTTTCGTTAAATGGGTATTGGGTTTAGGCACATAGCGAAAAATTCAGGTTGGCAAATCGTCTTGATTTCTTTTGTTACTTTTCTTCATCAAGGAAGAAAAGTAAGTTCTAAAAACGGGAAAAGAATTTTGAGGGGTAACTAATTAAACCGAAGCTGTCTTGAAATGTTTTTCATTTTGCTGTACCGAATATTCAAATAAATTGGTACTTTAAAGGCGCAGTATCTTCCCGGCATCTATGGAGAAACAACCTTTATTGGAAGTAAAAAATCTGGTAACGCAGTTTAAAACCGAGACTGAATTTGTTAAGGCAGTGAACGACGTGTCCTTTACTTTAAACAGAGGAGAAACCATTGGAATCGTGGGAGAAAGTGGTTCAGGTAAATCAGTCACATCTTTATCTGTTATGCAGCTGATTCCGAATCCTCCCGGAAAAATAACAGGCGGAGAAATCATTTATCACACAAAAGATAACCGTTCTGTGGATCTGGTGAAAATGAAGAAGGACGAAATGCGCAAATACCGCGGTAACGAAGTAGCCATGATTTTTCAGGAGCCTATGACTTCGCTAAATCCCGTAATGAAATGCGGCGAGCAGGTAATGGAGGCTATCCTCCTGCACCGTTCTATGTCAAAAGAACAGGCGAGGGAAAAAACAATTGCTTTATTTAAAGAGGTGCAGCTCCCTGTTCCGGAACAAATGTTTGAACGGTATCCGCATCAATTGTCAGGTGGGCAAAAACAACGCGTCATGATCGCCATGGCTGTTAGCTGCGAACCAAATGTGTTGATTGCTGACGAACCTACAACAGCGCTGGACGTAACGGTACAAAAAACTATTCTGGAACTCCTTCAAAAACTGCAGCAGCAATATCAAATGGGTATTTTGTTTATTACACATGATCTGGGTGTGATAGCAGAATTGGCTGATAAGGTAGTAGTGATGTACAAGGGGAAAATCGTAGAGCAGGGATCTGTAATAGACATATTCTCAAATCCAAAACACCCATACACTAAAAGTCTGCTGGCCTGCAGACCTCCTTTAGATTTTAGAGTAAAGCGTTTACCGGTGGTGAGTGATTTTATGACCAGAGGTGAAAACGGAGAAATTATTGAAGTCCCGAAAAACGTTGGTGAGGCTCTAAGGAGTGCCATTATTACCGCCGATGAGCGTCTTAAAGCGAGGGAGGAACTTTATCGCCGGGATAAAATTCTCGAAGTGAAAAATGTAAAAACATGGTTTCCTGCAAAAAAAACCTTTTTTGGAAAGGTGCTCGAATACAGTAAAGCTGTGAACGATGTGAGTTTTGATGTATATGAGGGAGAAACATTAGGTTTGGTTGGTGAGAGTGGATGTGGTAAAACAACCCTTGGCCGCACAATTCTAAAATTGACGGGAGCTATCGGAGGAACGATACTTTACAGAAACAAAGATATTCTTAAGTTTTCAGAGAGCGAATTCAGAGAATACCGCAAGGATATGCAAATTATTTTTCAGGATCCATATTCTTCACTCAATCCAAGAATTACCATTGGCAATGCTATTGCAGAACCAATGCGGGTTCACGGAATCTTTAAAACAGAGAAAGAAATAAAAAACAGGGTCGTAGAATTATTAAAACGGGTGGGTCTGGAAGAAAAACACTTTAACCGTTATCCTCATGAATTTAGTGGTGGACAGCGCCAACGGATATGTATTGCACGGGCTCTGGGTTTAAATCCAAAGTTTATTATCTGCGATGAAAGTGTAAGCGCACTGGATGTAAGTGTGCAGGCGCAGGTACTTAACCTCTTAAATGAATTGAAACAAGAATTTAAGTTCACTTATATTTTTATCAGTCACGATTTGAGTGTTGTAAAATTTATGAGCGACCGCATGATCGTGATGCAAAAGGGACAGATAGAGGAGATGGGTGATCCGGATGAAATTTATCTTAATCCGAAGAGTGAGTACACGCGCAGGTTGATCGATTCTATCCCAAAAGGGGCCATAGAAAACATTCGCGCCGCAGTATCTAACAGAGAAAATGTAATACACAACTCCTGAACATGTGGGATTTTCTAAAACAACTAACCGACCCCAACAGTATTATTGAATACGGTGGACTTTGGTTATTGTTGTTTGTCATCTTTGCGGAAACGGGCTTATTGATCGGTTTCTTTTTACCGGGTGACAATCTTATTTTATTGGCGGGTATTTTGTGCAAAGCAAGGCCGGATCTTATGCATGTAGGCTATCCGCTTTTGGTAACACTTATGACACTGGCGGCGGTGGCCGGTAATACTACGGGTTATTGGTTTGGCAGGAAGGTCGGAGAGAAGTTGTACGCAAGGAAGGACAGCTGGATCTTTAAGCAGAAACAAATTGAGATTACAAAAACCTATTACGACAAATATGGTGGAAACATGACGCTGGTAATTGCCCGTTTTTTACCGGTGGTCAGGACTTTCGCCCCTATTATTGCTGGCGTGATTAAAATCGATTTCGGAAAATTTATGTTCTTTAATCTGGTAGGCGCGATGGCGTGGATTATAAGTCTTACAAGTATTGGGTATTTCTTAGTTCAGTTTTTTCCGGGAATCACAAACCACATGGGGTATATATTTATAGCCCTCATTATTTTAACGGCCTTACCTATCCTCAGAGTGGTGTTTAAAAAAAGGACTAACTCAGAATCCTAAGGGTTTTCCTTCGTAATAATCCAGTACTTTTAATTTAAAGACGTAATCGTATTTAGCCTGCAATAAATTACTTTCTGCGGCAAACAACCTGTTTTTAGCAGTGGTAAAATCAAACGAACTGATGGCACCTGCGTTAAACTTTTGCTGTGCGTATTTAAAAGATTCAGTGGCAGCATCCACGCTTAATTTGGTGGCGTTGTATTTGTTAAGGGCTGCTTTGGCATTGGCGTGCGCCTGGGCAATGTTTTTGAATAATGTTTGCTCAGTAAGATCTTGTGAGAAACGTGCGTTAAGCGCCTGGATCTTCGCGTTTTTAATGGATGTGTGCGTCTGTAGTCCATTAAACAAAGGAATATTCAAGGTGAAGCCCACACTCTTGTTTACGTTGTCTTTGAATTGATCTGAAAAGGGTTTTTTCTTGGTAATCAGTTCTGTAGAGGGAGAATAAACCGTGTCGAGGCTACTGGTAAATCCTATCGGCTGAAGGCCGGTATAACGCACTCCCGTGACATCTTTTGCAAGTCCGGAAGTACCTGTGCCCATGCTGGCATTAAAGGTCAGTGTCGGACTAATCCTTCCCTTGCTGGCT
>CAZMHW010000309.1:0-5031 GCA_964566105.1 uncultured Akkermansia sp. | reverse complement strand
GTAAGTACCTTAATACTGCCAGGAAGGCACTGAAAGCTGAAATAATAACCCCGATAAGAATAATTCCGATAAACAAAATAAGTAAAACGTTTTCATCCTGTAACTGGAGCAGGTCGGGAATAAACCGTGTGCTTAACATTAAAAAACCTGCCAACATAATACCTGCGATCACACCTGCGATCACACCTTGCCGGAAACCCTTAAAAATAAAGGGCTTACTGATAAAGGAGCGCGTAGCCCCTACCAGATACATAGTGCGGATTAAAAATCTTTGGGAATAAATGGAAAGACGAATGGTATTGTTGATAAGCGCAATGGCCACAATAAGAAGCGCGCTGCTAAAAATCAGGATAAAAAACGCGACCGCCTTTGTGTTTTTATTCAGCTTATTGATCATGGTTTTTTGATATACAACCTCCTTTACAAAAGGCTTTTGAAGGAGGTTTTTTTCGATACCCGACAAAGTATCGGTATTGGCGTAGCTGGCATTGAGCTTAACTTCCAGTGAGTTCAATAAGGGATTACTTCCTAAAAAGGCCACAAAATCCTCACCCAAATCCGCTTTTAATTTTTCAGCAGCCTGCTCTTTGTTAATGAGATTGACACTTTTCGTGAATTCAGAATTGTTGAGTTCCTGAATGAGCAAGTCAATTTGTGCCGAAGAGGCGGTATCTTTCAGGTAAATCTGGAACCCTACATTTTCTTTGAAATGTGTTGAGAGTTTATTAGCATTAATAATCAACAAACCAAGGGCGCCCAACATAAACAATACCAGCGAAAGGCTGATGATAACGGTAACACCGGAAGTACGCAGGCTTTTTTTTGTCAGTTTATCGTTCACTGTCGCTTGTTAAAATTCTATAGCGAAGTTATTTTTAATTTTCGTTACCGCTCGGGTAGCGCACAAGTAGTAATTAACAGAAAGATGTTTGTTAGTGTTTTCTCAAGCTGCGATTTGCAGCCCAGTGTAGAGAGCGTAAGTCAGAAAAACCACACCTAAAACAATTCTGTACCAACCAAAGTGTTTGAATCCGTATTTGTTCAAAAAAGCAATAAACCCCTTTACTGCGAAGATGGCTACAATAAACGCCACAAGTCCCCCAAAAATTAAAATCTTCAAATCTTCAGAATGAATATTATCTTTTTCTTTTAACAGATCGTATCCGGAGGCGGCAAACATGGTGGGAATGGCGAGCAAAAAGGAAAACTCTGCTGCCTGCTTTCTGTCAAATCCGGAGAAAATTCCTCCGAAAATAGTAGCAGCAGCTCTCGAAACGCCGGGCACCATCGAAAAACACTGAATCAGGCCAATTTTTAAAGCTCCGCTGTAACTGACATCTTCCACATTCGTGTATTCGCTTTTTTTTCGTTCACTCCACTTATCCAGTAAAATCAGAACTACACCTCCAACAATAAGGGAAATGCTCACCACAAAGGGATTAAACAAATAATGTTTGATGGTTTTATATGCCAGCAAACCAATGATGCCCGTTGGCAAAAATGCCACTGCTAATTTCAGGTAAATACTCAGGCTTACAAAAAACCGTTTGATATAGATAAACAAGACAGCTAAAATAGCTCCCAGTTGTATTACAATTTCGAATGTCTTGGCAAACTCGGGATTGTTTATCTTCATCAATGAATCCGCAAGGATCATGTGCCCGGTGGATGAAACCGGCAAAAACTCTGTGAGTCCCTCAATTACAGCAATAATAAATGCCTGTAAATACGTCATAATTTATTTTACAAAAGTTACTTCGTGTACAAAATAATCTGTTTCTCCCTGCCAGAAAAAGTTCTTTATAACCTGCTTATAATGGAGAATTACTTTTCTGCCCTGGTCCGCCTCAAGCATATCGTATACTTTTTTATCAGCAATTGAAAACTTAAAAATGGTTGCCGGCATGATGGCTCCGTCGCCTTGATTTAGTCCGCCTATAATTAATTCTCCCTCGTAAGTTTTAAAGACATATCCCTTTTTACTCACTTTGGTAAGAACACCGGAACGCGTTCCTTCACTGTAAGTAAGTCCACAAATAAAATAATACACAAACCAAACTACAATCACGGCGACAGCAGTAAGGGTTGCAAACCTTTTTAGCTTGTTTTTTTTGGGAGCCGGCGCGCCCAGAGATTCGGGGCTATCCATTACTTGCTAACCTCTGTTTCTGTAACTTTTGATCGCCACATGATAGCAACGATAATGGTTACAAAGCCAACCATACATACCATAGGAGCCAGAGTGATGCGTTGAAAACTAAAAACTTCAGGGTTAAACACGTTTGGATCTTCACTGCCTCCGCCAATCATTAACACATATCCCAAAGCGATAAGAGCGATTCCGGCAACAAGGATCAGATAGTTCTTTTTAGTGAAGGTAGATTTCATAGGTTTAATTATTATCAAAGTTCAAATATAACGAAAAATCAGTTGATGATTTGCCCCGAAAGCTCCAGTTTGGTGAGTTAATTTTTTGTAATATTGTTAATTGAAAAAATCATGGCAAAAGTAGCACTTATAACGGGAGTAACAGGACAAGACGGAGCTTACCTGGCAGAGTTATTGTTGAACAAAGGGTACATTGTACACGGGATTAAGCGCCGTAGCTCAATGTTTAATACCGACCGCATTGATCATTTATATCAGGATCAACATGAAAAAAACGTAAATTTTATCCTGCATTACGGCGATTTGACAGATAGTACCAACCTGATTCGGATTGTTCAGGAAGTAAAACCAGACGAAATATACAACCTGGCCGCGCAAAGTCACGTGAAAGTAAGTTTTGAGACCCCTGAATACACCGCCAATTCAGATGCTTTGGGCACCTTACGTATTCTGGAAGCTATTCGCATTCTTGGACTCGAAAAGAAAACCCGGTTTTACCAGGCCTCTACCAGCGAGTTATACGGTTTAGTGCAGGAAATACCTCAAAAAGAAACTACACCTTTTTATCCAAGAAGCCCTTATGGCGTAGCAAAACTCTACGGTTTCTGGATTACCAAAAATTACCGTGAAAGTTATGGCATGTTTGCCTGCAATGGGATTCTATTTAATCATGAAAGTCCGATACGCGGCGAGACTTTTGTAACCCGCAAAATAACGCGCGGCGTGGCAAAAATAAGTTTAGGGATGCAGGAGAAACTCTTTATGGGCAATATTGACTCCGAACGGGATTGGGGACACGCAAAAGATTATGTGGAAGGCATGTGGCGGATGTTGCAACAGGACGAACCGGATGATTACGTGTTAGCCACCGGCATTAAGATAACCGTTAGGGAATTTATTAACATGGCCTTTGCAGAAGTAGGCATTCAGTTAAAATGGGAAGGCAAAGCCGAGAATGAAAAAGGAATTGATGTAGCTACCGGAAAAGTAAGGGTAGAGATAGATCCAAAATACTACCGTCCTGCCGAAGTGGACCTTTTGGTAGGCGACGCCAGCAAAGCCAAAGCCAAAATGGGCTGGACGCCAACATATACAGTCGCAGAATTATGCAAAGAAATGGTACAGGCAGATCTTGAACTGTTTAAACGCGATAAATATCTGCTGGACGGGGGACACAAAGTACTTAACTACAAAGAATAAGATCCATTTACCGTTAATTTTCAAAATCAAACGATCAAAGCATTTCGATATTCTGTATGAATCCGAATTCTAAAATATACATAGCCGGGCACAGGGGAATGGTAGGTTCTGCCATCCTGAGGAATTTACAAAAAAAGGGATTTACCAATTTTGTATTAAAAACCTCCGCGGAACTTGATCTTAGAAATCAACAACAGGTTTCGGAATTTTTCTCGACGGAAAAACCAGACTATGTTTTTTTAGCAGCCGCTAAGGTGGGTGGCATCCAGGCAAACAACGTTTACCGTGCTGATTTTCTTTACGAGAACCTGATGATCCAGAACAACGTGATCCACTCGGCATTCGAAAACAAAACCACAAAGCTTATGTTCCTGGGCTCTTCCTGTATTTACCCAAAACTGGCGCCACAACCCCTCAAAGAAGAGTACCTTTTAAGCGGCTATCTTGAGGACACTAACGAACCTTATGCGATCGCTAAAATCGCTGGGATCAAATTATGCGAAAGTTACAGGAGACAATACGGTTGTAATTTTATTTCAGTGATGCCCACCAATCTGTACGGGCCGAATGATAGTTATAATTTGAATAACTCCCATGTATTACCAGCACTGATCCGCAAATTTCATGAAGCTAAAGAAAACAAACTTGCCTCCGTGGAAATGTGGGGGACGGGTTCTCCACTACGTGAGTTTTTGCACGCTGAAGACCTTGGTGACGCCTGCGTTTATTTGATGCAACATTACAATGGTGAGCAACACGTAAACATAGGCACAGGAACCGACCTCTCTATAAAAGATCTGGCTTTACTCATTCAAAAAATCGTGGGCTTTAACGGGGAGATTAAACACGACCTCAGCAAACCTGACGGCACGCCGCGTAAACTAATGGATGTGAGTTTACTTCACAGTCTGGGCTGGAAGCACAAAATAGAACTTGAAGAAGGCATACGGTTAGTTTACGAAGACTTTAAGAAAAAGGAAAATGTAAAAGTGTGGTAAGCCCCATGCAAGGGTCCATTTTGACTGAATACATTCACAGAAAAATAACACAACTCAGACACAGGGTGTTTCAAAAAAGCCACATACTCTTATCCCTGATATGTGTTGTACTTTTTCTTCCCACTTTAAAGTCGCAATTTTACAATCTTCCGGCAGACTATTCTTACGCTTTATTAACTGAGAGACAATTGGCACGGAAAGACTCCGCCATACACGGTGGAATAAAACCCTACATACATTTTTTCTCAAAAAAATACGAACATGTAGAAGATACACACAAAGTGTTTAAGTATGTGGTAAATGATCCGGGACTGGACATGATCTTTTACAAACACTTTTTAAGGGTAGAACCTAAAAAAGAAAAATTCAAATTACGCCTCGATCCCCTTCTTAATTTTGAATCCGGGCGTGACGTTGCCGATTCAATGCCCCGTTGGTTATACAC
>CAZMHW010000308.1:0-5033 GCA_964566105.1 uncultured Akkermansia sp. | reverse complement strand
ATGTAGTTCTGGGACTTCTTCTTAAAAAACAATTAAAGGGTGGCGAGTGGGAAATTCCTGTGATGGCCATTTTTGCCCTGGTGCAGGTTTTTTTAACCAGCATGATTCTGGGGGTGTATGTACTCGATTATAAAATTGGCAGCAATCCCTTTTTATTATTGCGCGAGCACGCAGAGTTTGCTAACCTTCCCTGGGTACAGAATCCCGATAACTTTGCAAAACTGGCACGTGGTTTAAATCCCCTGCTTATGAATTACTGGATGACTATTCATCCTCCTACACTTTTTCTTGGGTTTGCATCAACACTTATTCCTTTTGCATTTTCAATTGCCGCTTTGTGGAATAAACAGTATACCAAATGGCAGACCATTGCTTTGCCCTGGACCTATTTCGGAATCCTTGTGCTGGGCATTGGTATCCTGATGGGAGGTGCCTGGGCTTATGAGGCTTTGAGTTTTGGCGGTTTCTGGGCATGGGATCCTGTAGAGAACGCTTCGCTCGTTCCCTGGTTGGTTCTGGTGGCGGCTGGTCACACCATGATCATTAATAAAAACAAAGGCGGTTCTTTATTCACTACACATTTCCTGACAATTGGAAGTTTTCTGTTGGTACTTTATTCAACGTTCTTAACACGCAGCGGAGTATTGGGAAACGCTTCCGTGCATGCATTTACAGATCTGGGAATGACAGGGCAACTGGTACTTTATGTATTGGTGTTTATTTTCATAAGCGTAGCTTTGTTAATTCGTGAAGATCTATTCCGCACCACCTACGTGGTAGTTTCCTTTTTATTGCTGGCTATTTCAATTGTGTACGGGTACAAAAAAATGATCCTGATGTTTTGGATCTCTTCTTCAGCAGTTATTACAGGCATCTCCTATTATTTTTATTTTCCGAAAGAGAAAGAAGAAGAGGAACTTTATTCCCGCGAATTCTGGATGTTTCTTGGCTCACTGGTTTTAATATTAGCCGCGTTGATCATCACGTATTTTACTTCTATTCCTGTGATCAACAAATTATTCGGAACAGAATATGCCCCACCTAAAGTACCTGTGTACAACATCTGGATGGTTCCTTTTGCTGTACTTACGATGATTCTCATCGCCGCCGCACAGTTTTTAAAATACAAAAAAACGGAAACAAAGAAATTTTATGTAAGAATCTCCTATAGTTTTCTTTTCGCGCTGGTATTCGGTTTGGCCTGCTCTATTCCTCTTTATTTTTTAAATGGTTTTGCGGATGCTGACGGAGAAGGGAAATGGAATCTGATTAGTTATTCGTTTCTATTGATCACGGCTTTATTTGCCGTCTTTGCCAACACGGACTATTTTGTATCCGTCTTAAAGGGTAAAATTTCCAAAAGCGGTTCGGCCATTGCACACATTGGTTTTGCTCTGGTGATGCTCGGAACTTTAGTCTCTACTTCTAAAAAAGTGGTTCTTTCAAAGAACACGGCAGAACGCAAAGTATCGGCCCTGGGAGCAGATTTTGATGACAAAAAAAGTATTTTACTCACTCAGGGAGATACACTCCCAATGGGGCCTTATTTGGTTACCTATACCAAAAAGCGTAAAGAAGGGATCAACTTTTATTTCGATGTGGATTATCTGAAACGTGGTGAAAATAATAAAGTGGAATATGATTTTACTTTGTCTCCGCACGTTCAGGACAATCCGCGTATGGGGCGTTCACCCGAACCGGATACGAAACACTATCTGGGCCGCGATATTTACACGCACGTTACCTATGCTGTGATGGATACCACCAAAGTGAAGGAGGGCGCTTTTGCAACAGCTAAAAATTACATCGGTCACGTAGGAGATACTATTTTTTCGAGTAATGCCATTATTGTGATCGATTCTTTGCGAAGCAATTTGAGCAAAACAGAGTACGAAAAGAACGATTCTTACCTGGAAGTTACTGCTGTGCTGAGGTGTGTGGATGTGAAGTCCAAAGTGTTTTACGCCTATCCTAAGTTTATCATTCAGAATAATGTAGTCATTCCAAAGGAAGATCTGGTAAAAGAACTGGGATTAAAACTGGTGTTCTGGAAGATTAACCCGGATGACGGTACGATCGAGATCACCCTGAGCGAGTTATTAAGTAACAATAGGGATTTTATTGTGATGGAAGCCTATGTATTCCCGTACATAAATATTCTGTGGCTGGGCTGCCTGATTATGGCTATTGGGACTGTAATTGCGATTATGGAAAGAATTCGTAAATTCAAAGTTCAATCAGAATAAATTTTAATGAAAAAGCAGGCAAAACAAAAGATCGTGATAATAGGTTGCGGTAATGTTGCCTGGCACATCGCTAAACATTTACATAGTTTAAAGACTTACGACCTCTTTGTGTATAATCATGCACAAAATCCCCTGCTAAATGAGTTTAAATCCAAACTCGCCTGCAAAACGGAGATCGGGCTCAAAAACATAATTCAGGATGCTTCGGTGTATTTTATTTGTGTAACGGATAAGTATATTTCAAAGGTGGCGGAACAAATCACTGCCAAAGATCCACATGCGATTCTTTTACATACTTCCGGTAGTGCCAAAATTCAGGATCTGGGAAACAGGGTGCACGCCACTGGTGTGTTTTACCCTGTGCAGACCTTCTCCAGAAAAGTGTCCATAAACTGGCCGGAGGTTCCCATTATCATCGAATCTTCTAACCGTGATTCGGAACACAGCATTTTGTATCTGGCAGATCAATTCAGTAAAACGGTCCGGTCTCTGAGTTATAAGGACCGCTTAAAACTTCATTTGTCGGCTGTATTGGTTAATAATTTTACCAATGCGTTGTATGTAAGTGCCTTTGATCTGATTAACCGCGATTCAACAAGTAAAGATCTGAGTTTTGAAATGCTCTTGCCTTTAATAGAACAAACAACTTTAAAAATAAAAACATTAGATCCCCGCTCAGCCCAGACGGGACCGGCGAAAAGAAAAGACGAAGCGGTGATGGAAAAGCACCTCGATCTGCTTTCGAAAGAGGGGGATCTGAGGAAAATATACAAACAATTAAGTAAGTTAATTGTAAAACAACAGGACAACTGATATGCTCAACTTTAAAGAACGCTTGACGAAAATAACCACACTCATGTTTGATGTGGACGGAGTAATGACGGATGGTAAAGTCCTTGTGATGGAAAACGGCGAAATGGTTCGTAACATGAATTCCAAGGACGGTTATGCTCTGAATCTCGCGGTAAAAAAAGGATACCGCATTGTGATAATTACAGGTGGCAACAACCAGGCAGTAAAAAACGCTTTGGAGCGTAATGGAGTAACAGATGTTTTTATAAAACAGCACGATAAGTTAGCCTGTTACACGGAGTACATACAAAAACACAAACTCCGCCACGAAGAAATTGTGTTTATGGGCGACGATCTTCCGGATCATGAGATCATGAGTCTGGTTGGTCTGGCAGTATGTCCAAATGACGCTGCTCCCGAAATAAAGGCCATTTGCCAGTATATATCTCCAAGAAATGGTGGCGAGGCTTGTGTTAGGGACATTATTGAACAAGTATTGCGCGTGCAAGGGAATTGGGAAATTGTGAAATGGTAGCCATAAACTAAAAATGAACAAGCTTCTACATAACAAAGTTCTTGCCTTTTTAAAACTGGTGCGCATCGAAAATCTGATCATGATTGCTTTGACCCAGATTTTACTCAGGTACTGCGTGCTGCAAAAGATCTTAAACAGTAATGGCATTCAGTTGGAGTTACGCGATACCGTGTTTTATGGATTAGTGCTCAGTACCGTTTTAATTGCGGCAGCGGGATACATCATCAATGATTATTTTGATGTGAAGACTGATACTATTAATCATCCTGATACCGTGGTGGTGGATAAGGTTATCAAAAGACGCTGGGCTATAATTTTGCACATGACCTTCACCTTTATTGGAATCGTTTTAGGGATGTATGCCGCATTAAAAACCGGCTACCTGCGTCTGGCTATTTTTCATTTTGCCGCGGCCACGTTACTATGGTTCTACAGCACGCATTTAAAGAAGAGACTCCTTGTCGGAAACTTGGTGGTGTCTCTGCTTACGGCTTCCGTTACCTTTATGCCCCTGGTTTACGAACTCGGTGTGATGCAAAAAACAGACCCCGCGTTTATTCTCACCTATAAACACGCGGTGTTTTCTATTTTTAAGATCACATTTATTTTTTCGCTGTTTGCCTTTATCACCAGTATGGCGCGTGAGATCATTAAAGACATGGAAGACTATAAAGGTGATAAAGAAACCGGAGGGCATACTATGCCAATTGTATGGGGGATCCGGGTGAGCAAGTTAAATGCTTTTTTTCTTCTGGTGATTACGGCTTTGCTTTTGTCATTTGTGGTGTACAACACCATAAAAGTACAACGCATCTTTTTTTCAATTAATAACCTTTACATTTTGCTGACACTCATTTTCCCCCTGGTGATTTTAGCCTTGTACACCTTAAAGGCCAATCAGAGTAAGGAATTTAAACGCGCCAGTCTTTTGCTTAAATTCATCATGCTGATGGGTTTGTGTTACAGTTTTATTTTTTATTACAACTAGGTTTATGGAAAAAATAGAAACCATTATTAATAATTATCCGTTCCGCATTATTCTGGGTTCGGCCTCCCCACGCAGACAGGAACTTCTCAAGAGTCTGGGTTTTGAATTTATGGTAAGGCCCACCCATGCCGACGAAGATTTTCCGGCAGACCTGCAAGCCCAGGAAATTCCCATTTATCTGGCGGAGAAAAAAGCAGATGCTTACGAAGAAGAATTAAAGGAAACCGATTTGTTAATTACCGCAGATACCATTGTATGGTGCGAGGGAAAAGTATTTAACAAACCCGCTAATTTCGCGGAGGGAAAAAAAATGCTGGAAACTTTGAGTGGAAGAATGCACGAGGTTTTTACCGCGGTATGTTTGAAGAGTGGCAATAAACAAACTACTTTTTACGATGTGAGTAAGGTTTATTTTAAAAAACTAAAAACCGAAGAGATTGAATATTACCTCACCAATTTTAGTCCTTACGAC
>CAZMHW010000307.1:0-5034 GCA_964566105.1 uncultured Akkermansia sp. | reverse complement strand
CGCATACCTCCTATTTTCATTTTTTTTAGTCAGCAAAGTCTTTGCACAGGTAAGGCAATTTGATCTTAAACCCGGTAATTGTCAACTTTTTCATGGAAAATTATATTGCTACGGATTAACGAGTTTGCAACAAAGAGCAGTGTTTTGTCTTTACAAGCTAAATAATCAACTGGTTGTGACGGATAGCATGTCTATTGAACTCAACAATGCCAGCCCGGACAACTATCTTGAAATTACCTCCGATACCCTTCATGATTTTTTGAATATTTACCTGCAGAAAAAAGAAAAAAAAGGTATTACCATTTTACGTTTTAATCAAAACTTCGGTCTTGTAGCTACAATTGAAAACGTTGATGTGGCCAGACTTAACAACACCTCACTTTTTAGCGCTGAAAATCTTTACTTTAAAAACGTGGTCTATTCTATCAAAACTGTAAATGACACTTCGGGCAAACAGTTTTACATCAATAAATACCTCTTAAAATCGGAAACTTCCAATTTTGATTACACCTTTAAATGGCAGTTTCCATTTGAGCGAAAAAACGTTTTTTCAGCTCACCTCTTTTTTGCCAACCAGAATTATATTCTGGTCTTTGTACATGTAAGAGGCGGCGTTAAAAGTGGACAATGGATTTTGAAGATTGATTCGGAAACTGGCCGCCTGGTGAAGGGGATCAAGTTAAATTCAAAAGGAGAAACATCCACTTATACTTTCGGACACTATCTGATCGATAACTCTACGAAATCATTTTATTTAACGGGGCAAAAATTTACAGAATCTCAATTTAACCAGAATCTGAACACAGTATCCGTTACAAACGCCCTGACATCCGATCTCTACTTCCTGAAAATAGACTCGCTCGATGAAATCGTAAAAAGACAGGAATTCAAAATCCCAACAGCTGATATAAAAACAGGTCCTAAAAAATTACCTGCCGGATTTTTAATAAAGATACACGGATTCAGTAAAGGTACAGACGGTTCGTTTTCGCTGGAAACAGATATTTATAAAAACCAGGGTAATTCTCCCTGCTATAGCTTTTGCAACAACATTCCTCTTCGTCTTATTCCGGGAGAAGATAAATTGACACTTGAAAAAACCAGTATTAGCCCAAACATTATGATTGAACAGTATTTTACGAGTCTTGACAAACTCGACATGAATGGAAAGTCCTGTATTGACAGTTTAAATTCCTTTGGCCGCTTTTTTTACACCGAACCAACGCTGCCTGTTAAACTACAATTCAAGAAGGATTCAGAAGGTAATCCTGTTTGGATCTTATCAAAACACACTACCAGGAACAACAGCGTCAATTACTCTTTTTTAAGTCCGGTTAAAAAGGTTTACCAACTCAAGACCCTTGAAGAAATAAATGAAACCAAGCAACCCCACTATTTAAAATTAAATGCAGGTACTTTTTTAATTTCGTGGCAATTAGAAGAGGGAAAATTCCAATTAAAACTATATAATTGGTAAATTTGGCCATCAAATTGAATTATGATACAACGTAAACAAACCATTTTTCTTCTTCTATCTGCTTTAGCCGGAATAGGATTATTATTTATCCCCACCTACACAGTATTATTAGCCAATTCAAAACTGGATGTTTCTCTGGAACCTATAGTCTCTAATGAAGTGCATTCTTCTACGGGGCATTTGGCAGCGGTTGCCATTAATTTTGTTGGTCTGGTTCTGGCCTCCCTCATCATGTT
This sequence comes from uncultured Akkermansia sp., assembly GCA_964566105.1. Lineage (GTDB taxonomy): Bacteria > Bacteroidota > Bacteroidia > B-17B0 > Aurantibacillaceae > Aurantibacillus. Next base: position 3,321 of record CAZMHW010000307.1, on the reverse strand, counting down.
TCTTTACTCAAAAAGGGAATTACAATTAAAACTTTGTTACGTGCTTATTGTGTTATGGCTTGCACTTACTTCCATGCTCACGTTTTGCCCGTTTATTGAGGCTGCACAGGGTATTAGTTTCCACAATACTTACTTTGGCACCGCAGTTGGTGTCGTTGGAATTCTCGTTTCCTTTCTGGCTGCCCGTTTTATCAAAAAAGACATCGAGCTGCTTAAAAGCGCGGACAGAATCAGGTAAGACCGTCCCTGATTAATTTTAGAATCAAAAAGTCAGATTCAGAACTTTTGTTTCGGTGCCACGTAATATTTCAATGGTGGTGGAGTCACCTTTTTTATAGTTCGATAAAGCTTTCATGTAACCCATGACGTCTTTCACTTCCATGTCACCCAATTTCTTAACAATATCTCCTTTTTGTATACCCGCTTTAAATGCGGGTTTATTGTCGGTTACACCGTCAATGCGCATGCCAGGCCCTTCAAAGGTATAATCCGGCATCACGCCAATTGTAACCTTAAAAGAAGACTTTCCGTTGTCAGGTGTCCTGGTTTTAGAAAAAGTCAATTTTGGATAGTGGTAGGTTTTTTCAATCACAGAAACAATGTATTCAAGCACCTCTACCTCGCCTTTGTAATTAATCTTATCGGCATCGTCAGAGGGTTTATGGTAATCACTGTGTTGTCCGGTGAAAAAATGCAATACAGGAATATCTTTCAAATAAAAAGACGTCTGATCACTTGGACCAACCCCTGCACTGTCTTTCTTAATACTAAGAGTTGTTGAAATTGAATCAATCAATGGAACAAATACAGGAGAAGTCCCTACGCCGTACACTACCAGTTTTTTGGTAGAGTCGTTTAAACGTCCTATCATATCCATATTTACCATGTAATTGACGTTTTTCAAATCCATATCCGGGTTATCACACCATTTTTTGGATCCCAGTAGGCCCAGCTCCTCACCACTAAAACAGATAAATAAAAAATTATAAGGTTCTGTTTTTTTGTTGGAAGAAAAATAATGCGCCAGTTCTATTACGCCGGCAGTTCCACTCGCATTATCGTCAGCTCCGTTGTGAATTTTTCCATCCGGGTTAGCATCCAAACTATTGTGATCGTGTCCAAGACCAAGGTGATCGTAATGTCCACCAACAACAATGGTATAAGGCGCTTTATTATCTAAAAAAGCCACCACATTGTTTGCCGTTTTTTCTTTTACATCCACCACAGAAGTGTCGTGGGGATTTGAACTTTTCTTGTATGTGAATGCTTTTAAATACGAATTATTAAAGGAGCTTAGTCCCATTTTTTTAAATTGAGCTGCTATGTAATTTGCTGCCTCTATCTCTTCAGGAGAAGAAGTTCCCCTGCCCTTTAATTTGTCGGAAGCCAGGAAAGAAATGTGTTTCTCAATGTCCTTTTTAACGATCTGTTGTGCCTTTGCATACGCAACCAAGACACAAAATAACAGAATGACTTTCAGTTTTTTCATATCCAAAAATAACGAATATATTTAAACCCTTTGCTGATACTTATTAGTTTCAGAAAATCGCATAAACTCATTACAAAAAGCCAATCCAGGCAGTTAATTGATCAATTCGTCCATAACTAAATTTTAATTACTTTAGTCTTTACTACCAATACACTTAAATTAATAAGATCATGCTTGAAAATGAAACGATTTTAAAAACCGCAACTTTTAATCCGAAGGTAAAAAGTTATATTTTTCTCGTCGCAGTATTTTACCTGGTGGTAAGTATTGCCGGGCTTGTTGTACTTCCCTTCTGGCTTCTAGGTTTAGGTCAGTGGTTAAGCAAAAAGTTTTTCAATACCCTTAAATGCGATTTAACCAGTAAGACCCTCCGTTTTTCAAAAGGACTCATTTTTCACATTGAAAAAACCATTCCACTCGAGAATATTCAGGACCTCTCCTTTTACGGAGGACCCATTCTTCGCGCCATGGGTTTGACCCTTATTAAAATAGAAACCGCGGGCGGTGGCGGAGGTCACCATAATAACAATGTGATGAGTATGCTCGGAATAAACGATGCTGAAAATTTTAAACTGGATATTCTGAATCAACGCGAAAAAGTGATCAGAGAAAAATACCATTTCAGCAGCAGCACAGTTTCTGAAAGTAAAACGAGTACCAGTGATGAGCTGCTCAGAGAGATAAAAAACGAACTTATAGAAATAAAACAAGCCCTTAAAAAATAATAGATTAATAGTATCTTTGCGCTGAAAAAACCAGATAATGACGAAGACCATACAACAACTGCACATAGGTATTTTAGGTGGCGGACAGCTAGGAAGAATGATGATTCAGAATGCCATTAATCTGAACCTGAATATTTCGGTACTTGATCCGGATAAAAACGCCCCATGCAGACACCTGGTTAAAAAATTCACACAGGGCAGTTTGACCGATTTTGAAACTGTGTATGACTTCGGTAAAGACAAGGACCTGATCACTATTGAGATTGAAAATGTAAATATTGAAGCCTTAAAAGCACTCGAAAAAGAAGGCAAAAAGGTATATCCTCAACCTCACATTATTGAGTTGATCCAGGACAAAGGTTCTCAGAAGATGTTCTATCAACGCAATAACATTCCAAGTCCAGACTTTTTTTTAGTTGAGAATAAAAAACAAATTTCGAAATACGCCGATTATTTTCCTTTCTTTCAGAAACTCCGCACCGGTGGTTACGACGGGAAAGGAGTGACTAAACTCGTGAGTCCTCATCATCTGGATAAAGCCTTTGATGCACCTTCTGTGTTGGAGAGACTGGTTGATTTTGACAAAGAACTGTCCGTCATTGTATCCCGCAGTGAAAGCGGAGAAGTAAAGTGTTTTCCTGTGGTGGAATGTGAGTTTAATCCCGAAGCCAATCTTGTGGAATTTTTGTTCAGTCCGGCAAATATTAAAAAAACAGTTGAAAAAGAAGCCATTAAGATTGCCACTACGGTAGCGGAAAAGCTTGGTATTGTGGGTTTATTGGCGGTAGAACTCTTTTTGACCAAGGACGGTAAAGTTCTGGTAAACGAGGTGGCTCCTCGTCCGCACAACAGCGGACATCACACCATTGAAGCCAACGTTACCTCACAATTCGAACAACATTTACGCGCTATTTTAAATCTGCCTTTGGGAGACACTTCCATAGTAAGGGCCGGTGTAATGGTGAACCTCCTGGGTGATTTTGGATACGAAGGTACAGCGATTTATCAGGGCATGGAAGATGTTTTAAAGTTCAGCGGTGTTTATGTGCATTTGTATGGAAAAGCAACTACCAAACCCTTTCGCAAGATGGGTCATGCAACTATTGT
>CAZMHW010000306.1:2969-5045 GCA_964566105.1 uncultured Akkermansia sp. | reverse complement strand
CTTGTAAATATAAGAATTTTGTTTCTTTCCGCCATTAAGCCGCTTTTTGTTTAATAACTGAGAAGGGCAGACTCCTAACCGAGAGCCTGTTTAATATCGGCTAACAAATCTTCTCCGTCTTCTACGCCTACACTCAATCTCAATAAATTATCAGTTACTCCTGCTTTGTCTCGCTCTTCCTTGGGAATAGAAGCGTGGGTCATGGTTGCCGGATGATTTACAAGCGATTCTACGCCTCCCAAACTTTCGGCTAGTGAAAATACTTTGAAAGAGGAGGCCACTTTGAAGGTGTTTTCAATGCTTTTATCTTTGAGTACAAAAGAGATCATCCCCCCGAAGTCACGCATTTGTTTTTTTGCGATAGCGTGGTTGGGATGGTCAGGAAAACCTGGCCAATACGTCTTCTCTATTTTTGGATGATTTTTTAAGAATTCCGCGATTTTCCGTCCATTAAAACAATGACGTTCCATACGTAAATGCAGTGTTTTGATGCCGCGCATAACTAAAAAGCTATCCATCGGTCCGGGTGTGGCGCCGCAACTGTTATGAATGAAAGCGAGTTGTTCATATAATTTATCATCGTTGGTTACCAGGGCTCCCATCACAACGTCGCTGTGTCCACCCAGGTATTTGGTAACACTGTGCATCACAATGTCAGCCCCAAGTGCCAGTGGATTTTGTAAATACGGAGAGGCAAAGGTGTTGTCTACAGCCAGAATCAATTTATTTTTCTGTGCGATTTTTGCGCAGGCTTCAATGTCCATGATCTGCATGGTAGGATTTGTTGGAGTTTCCAGCCAGATCAATTTGGTATTTGCATTGACAAATTTTTCAATATTAGAGGCCTCTGTCATGTTTATAAAATGGAATTTTATCCCATAATTAGCAAAAACTTTGGTAAACATGCGGTAGCTGCCGCCATACAAATCGTCTCCGGTAATCACTTCATCACCGGGACGCAGCATTTTGATAATAGCGTCAATGGAACCCATACCGCTACTGAAGCATAGGCAATACTTTCCGTTTTCCAACGCGGCAATGTTTTTTTGAAGGGCTTCTCTTGTTGGGTTTTTTCCTCGGGCGTAAGCGTAGCCTTTATGTTTTCCGGGGTATTCCTGAGTATAGGTACTGGTTTGGTAAATGGGAGTCATGATAGCTCCGGTTGTTGGATCAGGTTCGGCTCCGGCGTGAATAGCTTTGGTTCCGAATTTATAATTTGAATAGTCTGACATAGTATAATTTTAATTGAGTTAAAAGAGCTTAATTGGTTTTTGGTGCTACTGGTACCTGGGCGTTTTTTTCATAAACATAAATACTGTTTTGCCCCATCGGTTTATAATTAAGTAGGGCCTCCTTCCATACATAATTGCTTTGTTGTCCGTCCACCATGTCAACCAACCCAACCAGGTGGTAACCTTCTGTAATGTATTTGTTGGCCCAGTCAAAAACGTATCGGTCTGTATTAGGCTGAACAAACAAAGAAATAGAATGATTAAAGAAAACAACGTAGCGGGGACTCGCTTTTTCAACGTCTTTCACAAATTCTTTTTGCCACTCTCTGTGTTCAGGCACATCAGATACGATAGCGGCAAAGTAAGCGTGGCGTGAAGGGGATTTTTTCTTCGTGTAAAAGTAAATCTGCGGTTCAGATCCGATGAGTACAATTTGATCTTCCGGCTTGGAGTTGGCATTAATAAAATTGGCAATTTCCATAGATTCAGGAAATGGGTTGCTCCCATACACTGAACGTAAAATACGTTCGTAATTCGGGTGGAAATAATAGGACTTTAAAGCACTTACGTGTTTCACTGTAAGGATACCGAAAATACCAAGATAAATGTACTTAAGTGCGGGTTGTTTCAGATTAAAGGTGTTTTTTAAGAAGGTAATGATCCCATAATAAGTCACTCCTGCCATAAGTGCCAGACCGGGAATGGTCTGAATCCAGTAATGCCCGTAGAAGTAATAACCAGGTACAATGGTGCAAAACGAAAAGAAAAGAAGGGATATTAAAACCAGTTTCATTTTAAAATTAATAGGCTTTAAAAGACACACGCCAATAGCAAGTAAACTATG
>CAZMHW010000306.1:0-2959 GCA_964566105.1 uncultured Akkermansia sp. | reverse complement strand
CCCAGAAAAACTTGTGATTTTGCACAATAGCGTCACGGGTATAGCCAAAATACTTGATACCTTCTTCGAACGGAATTTTACCCACGTATTTTTTTGGTGTTTCGTAAGCCCAATAAATCATTTCTGCGAACGAACCTTTTATGGCAATGATCATGAAGAAAAAAGCAATCACCATTAAAACACCACCGGAATAGGTTAGGACCTGAATCAACAGGGTTTTAAAACTTTTGTCTTTTGTAAACAAATAAGCAATTACCAATGTAAGTCCTCCCCAAAATAAAAGAAAGATACCGCTGGTTTTTGTCATAAATGCAAAACCAAATGCAATTCCCATTAAAAAGTTGTAATACCATTTGTTTTTAGTACTGTACAAAGCGTAAAAAAACAGGCCAAGACTTATAAAGAAAGCTACACCGTGTTCAGATTGAATGGTAAAGCCACTCAGATTGGGAGTTAAAGACACAAACGCAAACGTTATTGCTGAAATAATGCCAGCTATGGGTGTAAAGAGTTTTTCTGAAGCGAAATAAATCAAAACAATTGTAAGGAGATTCAGATACATAAAGCCGGTGTGAATTCCCTGAACCGTGTCTCCGAAAAGACCAATCATAAAACCGTAAAAATAAAAGAGTCCGGGAAATTTTTGCTCGTAAAAATCTTTGTACGGAACTTTTCCTTCCAGAATCAGGTTACCAATGTATCCATAGATACCCTCATCTCTTTCAAAGGGAATCAACGAAAATTTTGAACGTATCATCGATACGACAAAAAGCAAAAGGAGAAGTAAACCAAGGCAAATTTTGCTTTCCAGTGTTAAAAGACCTTTCTGCTCCACTGAACTTTCTTTTTTTGCCGGGTTAGATTTTGTGCTTGTTTGTGTTTTTGCCATAAGGTGTTATATCTTTAAGGAGTGTGTTTTTAAATGGGAATATGTTTCTGCTATGCCTTCCTTAATACTGGTGAGTTTAAAGCCAGGATAAGCATTTAATATTTTGCTGTTGTCAAGGTCAATGGCAGGATTATCACTTTGCCTGGAGTCTACGTAAACAACTTCGAATTTTTCATCTACGGTGGCCTGCATTAATTTAACAAGACTATTAATACTCAACGTATCGTTAGAGGAGAGGTTGTAAATATTGGATTCATGCACCGGGCTTTGGAGGGAGAGACTCATGAGTTCCGCTACATCCTTCACGTAGATGTAATTTCTTAAACTGTCACCGTTTCCAAAAATGGTAATTTTCTTTTCGGAGATAATTTTTTCTAAAAAAGTATTGATAATTCCGAGACCTTTCGAAGTATCTTGACCGTTACCGTAAACATTAGATACTCTGTAAATATCAAAGGAAACATGTGCCTTTTTTTGAAAATAAGTCAGGAAGTTTTCCATGGCCACTTTTATGATCCCGTAGGGAGAAAAAGGATTGGTTGCGGAATTTTCATTCACTTTTTCTTCACTTGGTCCGTAAACAGTTCCGGCGCTCGAAACAAACACAATTTTTTTTGTTTTAAGTTTTGAAACTGTATTGATAAAATGAACAAAAGGTTTCAGATTTTTTTCAATCTCAAGCAAGGGGTTTTCCCAACTTGTGGCAGGTATTGTTTCAGAGGCAAGGTAATAAACAAGTTCAATGTCTTTGAAGCATCTGTTCAATTGTTCTGTATTCAGAAGCTCGAGTTGCTCATAAGGTAAGTCATGTTTAAAAGAGGGAACCGGGCTTTTACCAAAAAGAAAAAGACGGATGTCTTTTTTCTTCATGAGTGTTTCGGTCAACTGCCTGCCAATAAATCCATTGGCCCCTATAATAGCTACATTCTTCACACTCATAGATTAATTGTTTTTTCAATAATCACATAAGGTCTGTCTCTTACCTCGTCGTAGATTCTTACAATATATTCGCCAATCAAACCCAGACAAATTAGGATGAGTGAACTGAAAAAAGAAATCAGTATAGAAAGAGTGGCAAAACCTTTTACGGAAATACCATGTGCCAGATAGCCGTAAACGGTCCAGATAGAATAAACAACGGCCAGGGTCAATCCTAAAACACCTAAAATAGTAATAACGCGAATGGGAACAGAGGAAAAGGAAAAGATACCGTCCATAGCAATTTTCAGGAGTTTTTTCAGGGTGTATCCCGATTCTCCGTCGAACCTTGCCTGACGTTCGTATTCAACGCCAATTTGTTTAAAGCCAACCCACGCTCTTATGCCTCTTAAGAACGGGTTTTTTTCATTAAACTTTAACATGTTATCTACCACATGTTTTTTCATCACGCAAAAATCACCACTGTCCAGTGGGATATCGGTGTCGCTCATCCCTTTTAAAATCCGGTAAAAACTGTTGTAACTGAGTTTCTTGATAAAAGACTCTTTCCTCTTTTTTCGCACGCCGTAGGCCACGTCGTAGCCATTATCCAGAAAACTGAAGAAATGTGGAAGTAGGGAAGGAGGGTCCTGTAAATCGTCGTCTATAATGGCAATATAGTCACCGGTACAGTGCGATAAACCGGTTTTAACGGCGATCTGATGACCGAAGTTCTTTGAAAGTTTAATTCCCTTAATGTAGGGATAGTTTTGCGCGAGCTCCTCTATCTTTTTATAGCTATTGTCTTTGCTGCCATCGTCGATCAATAACAGCTCCAGATTCCAGTCCGAAATTTTCTTCTGGGCATCTATGGCTTCCAGCAGATTCGACATAAAACCGGCCGAATTATATATGGGGACAATTATGGATATTTTGTGACTCATTCTGTTTATAATAAGCTTAAACTACAAAGCGATAGATTAATTTTTTTGCCTCTGTTAATGCAAAAGTGAAAAACAAGCCCGCTCTGTAATTAAACAAAGATAATTTGTATTCCTTTGCATTATAGATTTTCTTGATAAAATTAAAATAATCTTCTTTTTGTTTTTTTACGACTTTCACACTGGCCGAACTTCCTGATATTCTGAAAGC
>CAZMHW010000305.1:0-5056 GCA_964566105.1 uncultured Akkermansia sp. | reverse complement strand
TGGCATTCCTGCTCGTTTTATTTTCCGGTATTTAAATTTTAAACGATGCTCTTAAACAAAAACAGTGTATTGGTATGTGTGACTCTGATACTCTGCATCTCGTGCAGTGTTCAAAAACGCAAGTATCAAAAGGGGTATTTCGTAGAATGGAAAAATCTCCATTCCGGATCAGCACAGAGTAAGAAATGTGCTCCGGTAAATCTTATTGGGGATGAAAAAAGGCATGAGTCCTTAACCACTTTTAAAGGCATAGAGTCTTATGCAACAAAAGCTGTTTATAAGCCAAATTCTTTTTGCCAGCAGGAATGCATTCTTTTGAAGGGGGGAGATAGTTGCGATGTGGTAAGGTTAAAAGATAGTTCCCAACTGAATTGCAAAGTGCTCGAGGTTAGTGAAAGTATTATACGCTACCGTCAATGTGACTCTAAAAAGAATAAAGTAAAACGAATCAGCAAAGCAAAAATCTCTTACATAAATTACTTTAACGGAACAAGTGAGCAGATTGTTTATGTGAAACCTGTCAAGAAAAAAAAGAAAAATTTAAAGATGAAGCCATTGGCTTTATTTTCCTCCATTTTAGGTCCCTGGGGTTTTGGTACCATGCTATTGACAATTGTAGCCGTTTTGTTTGAATTTACTCCTTTAGCTTTATTAATACCAATAGTACTCAGTCTTTGCGCGATTGCAAACGGCCTGGCTTCTCTGAAAAAACTTAGGAATCACCCCGGTGAATACAGAGGTAAGCGTCAGGCTATTATAGGGATTATTTTTGGAAGCCTGGCTCTTATGGCACTATTTGTATTTTTACTTTTCACTTTTTAATTTTAAATGAATGTAATGATGAGAAGGACGTACTTTTTTTATGCGCTACTTTTGCTAACGACTTTTATCTTCCACTCCTGCAGTGTCAAGAAACGAAAGTACCAAAAAGGTTATTTTGTAGAGTGGAAATCCAACTCCCTGCGTAAAAACAAGGAACAAAAACTTGCCACAAATAATAAGCAAAGCAATGAAGGGATGCCGGAAAAATCATACTTCATGGCAACACAGTTTAGTCAATCAGCCTCGACGGACAATTCTTTCATAACAAATGACAAGCATTTGCAAACCATCGCATCTCCTTCACCTGATGACTCCTGTGACGTTCTTGTTTATAAAGACGGCACTGAATCTTCCGTTAGGCTTCTCGAAATAAGCAGCGCGCAACTCAAATACAAAAAATGTGACATGCCTGAAGGTCCTGTTTACATTTCCTACAAATCGGAGCTGTTCATGATCATATATTCAATTGGTACAAGGGAAGTGATGGCGACAGAGCCTGCCGCAGCCCTGGCAAAAGCTCCCATCCGCGTTGACGACGGTACTCAACCCAAAAGTCCAACCTGGCTGGCCACAAACGCACTTGTATTTTCTCTGGTAGGATTGTATCCCCTTTTTTTTCCGGCAAGTATTGCAGGCTTAATCATGGCCATTATCCAAATTAAACGCATCGAAGCCGAACCTAACAAATACTCTGGTTTGAGGAAGTCCAGAGCAGCTATTGTTCTTTCCATTATTGGCCTCTATCTCTCTTTCCTGGCCTATTTTTTAATAATTATGGGCACATTGTAGTCTGTAGTTCCATTTAAGAATAACCACAGATCGGTTATTTCAGTTTATCCTGAATATAATAGTAGATGTCGTCGTCCGTATTGTTTTTACGGTTACTACTCAAATAGCCCCTGCTCCCACCTTTTAATGGCAAAACCCCGAAGTCATCAAATCGGCTGTTAAAGTTAGCTCCGGCATTTTGCGCCTCCTCAAACAGATGTTCTTTGGATGTTGAAGGTCGGGCATAAAAAATATCCAATCCACCAAGACCGGGACGGTTATCACTCGAAAAATACAAGGTGCCGTCTTCTCCCACCGAAGGGTAAACCTCATTGCCCGTGCCGTTGACCTCAGTGCCCACATTAACCGGTGGTCCCCAGTTTCCATTCTGATTCTCACACACAAAAATGTCTTTTCCTCCCGCGGATCCTTTTTTGTTACTTACAAAATATAATTTTTTACCGTCACGACTTAGGCAAGGGTGCATAAAATCGTAGTCAGGTGAGTTGTATTTGAATTTTCTTATGTCTGGCTGCACATTGTTCATGGTACTCATGGTCAATGTATAGATTTGATACCTGTAAAAAGGTACCGGACTTTTTACCTTCAACTCTTCATTCGAAACAATGCTGGTAAAATAAAAGGTACCTCCATCCGGTGAAAAACAAAAAGGACCGGCAATGGGCATGGCCTGTAATTTTTCGAAAACAATGGCAGGAAAAAGGTCCAGTGAGTCTTTTCTTAAAGCTGCACTTACAAACTGAGGGTTTAGATCTGTTACAGGATAATAGGTTCGTGGTGAGCGAATTTTATCACTCACGTAAAACAATTTTTCTTTAAAGAGCACTGGACTGTATTCGGGTAATTCCGTATTGATCCCTTTTACTTCCATCACTTTCACTGACGCAGAATCCTTAAAAAGAGCGGAAGGATTGGAATAGAGTTTTCCCCAGGCAGCCATTGACTTGTCGGTACTTCTGCTCAATACCAGGAATATTTTTTTTGCTTCGGGGCCACGATTATTGGCAAGCAAAGATCTGCCATACGCCAGGTAATCCTTTTCCGTTGCTTCACTGCTTTCTACAACAATAGGCCAATGGTCTATTGCGTTGTCCGGGCTGTTTAAGTTATCGTAACAAATAGCAGTCTGACGTTCCGCATAATAATCCCGTGGATATTTTTCAAGGTATTTTAAATAAACCAGAACGGCGGTTTCATATTGTTTTTTGATAAACAGTTTATCCGCACGTAACAATGTCCCATCCAGCACCTCCTGCGAAAAACCAGATTGTATAAAGATCAGGAGTGTTGCAGTTACAAAATAAAATTTCCGTGTCATGTTGGCCGGGTAAATAAACAAATTAGAAGACTATAAAAATACTATTCGTTTTTTATAAAACAAGAATTAGCTTGCGCTAAGTTAGTAAACACTCTGATAAAATAGAGCCCTTTCTGCAAAGTAGCAATATTCAGTTCTTCTGTATAGGCGCACTGGTAAACGATTCGGCCACTTACATCACTTATTTCTATAAATGAGTTGGTATTGGTAAAAACCTCCTCAATAGTCAAATGTAAAACTTCAGTGGCCGGATTAGGATATATGTCAATATTTTTAAGGGTTTTGGTAACATCTATTCCTGTGGGTTGGGTGACGGTAACCGTGGTACTGACAGAATCTTTTTTGCAATTTAGAAAATCGTATACCAATAGGCTCACAGTGTAAATCCCCGGACTAGAATAAGTATGGCTTGGATTAGCGGTTACCGAAAAAGCACCATCTCCAAAAAACCATTTTTTCAGAAAAGGACTGGGCCCGGATTGAAACTGAAAACTGGAAGGTCCCTGGGGTGTAACGGACATACTGGCTTTTGGGATGTATGTGGTAATGTTCCAGGTGGAGGCGCTGTCGGCCACCAGATGATGTGCCACCGAATTAAAATACGACACGGTAGTTGTGGCAATTCCCGGATTAAAGGTACTTGTGAGAACGGATTTTTGAAAAAGTGTTTCGTAAAAAACGCAGGCGGTAAGATACGATCCTTCCAGAGAGGGATGGCTCTGATCGGCCTGATAAAGATCAATGAGGGTGTTGGTACTCACTACCTGTCTGAACGCTTCTCCCGCTGGAGCCATAATGCCATGACAGGTATCCGCAAAGAGTTTATAAGAGTCCCGCAAGCGGTTTTGCATGCCACTATAAGTACACACCGGTGGGTAAGCCGCACAGTTGGAAGCATCTCCGAATTTGCGTCCCCAGGTTTCATAGAGTACCGTGGTAGCACAAGGATTATGGTATTTTATCGCACTATCTAATAATACGGCATAAGGCAAGGTTTGAGCGCTTACCTGGCCGGGTGAAAAGGAAGGTTCCTGGCTCTGTGCCTGCAACACTACATAGTTCCAATTACCCAGGGCTATTTTTGCCAGTGTGTTTGCGTCATTAAAATGGTTATTAAAAGTATAACCACCGGGACAATAACTGTCAAAAAACAGACTATCGCCATTGGAGCGGGCTATATCATGAACTAACTGAGGTAAGTTGTTCACATAGGTATAACTGTTTCCTATAAACAGCACCCGTATTTTTTTCGATGCTGGTTGAGAGAGGGCTAGTATAGGAAGAATAAGAAGAAAGGCAATTTTTTTCATTCCTAAATATAAAACATTTAGGAATCACTTTTTACTGGCTTATTGGAGGGTGGGTCCGAACGAGGGAACGTGTTTTTCCAAACAGTGAATTAATCCCCTACTCACACCTTAGACTTGGTTTGAACCGTAGTAGATAAAAAATCAAAACACCCTACCTGAATGCTATTAAAAATAAACCCGCACAATAAATTTGTGCGGGTTTAATGTTTTGTTGAATTCGTTTAAAACTAGGCGAATTTTTTCTCGAAGGCTTTCATCACGTCAACCAGTACATTCACACTTTCTAAAGGCAAAGCGTTGTAAAGAGAAGCTCTGTAACCACCTACGTCACGGTGACCACGAATACCGCTGATTCCAGCCTCTTTCCAGAATTTATCAAACTCCGGTTCCAACTCAGGCTTGTTCATTAAGAAACAAACATTCATCTGGCTTCTGTCTTCCACTGCGGTAGTTCCATAGAACAAAGAATTGCGGTCGATCTCATTATAGATTGCGTCAGATTTTTGTTGATTTAATTTTTCAATCCACGCAATACCTCCGTTCTTTTTAAGCCATTGCATGGTAAGTAAAGTAACGTAGATAGGGAATACAGGAGGTGTGTTGTACATAGATCCTCCTTTAATGTGTACCTGGTAGTCCAGCATAGATAACATTTTTCTGCCGGTTTTTCCAAGAGCGTCTTTTTTTACCATCACCATGGTACTTCCGGCAGGACCCATATTTTTCTGAGCACCGGCATAAATAAGATCAAATTTTTTAGCGTCTACTTTTCTGCTGAAAATATCGGAACTCATGTCACATACCAAAGGTACAGGTG
>CAZMHW010000304.1:0-5068 GCA_964566105.1 uncultured Akkermansia sp. | reverse complement strand
TTTACTGTATAAGTAGTATTTGTAACTGGACTCACCGTGTAAGTGGTGTTGGAAGGACCTGAGGTCCAGCTATAGGTAATAGTGCCTGTACCGCCTGTTCCGAGGCTGGTAAGAGTCGCAGAGTTCCCCACACAGATAGCTGTTGGACTAGCTGAAGCACTTAAAGTCAATGCGGTAGGCTCTGTAACAGTAACCGATTTTACGCTCGTGCAATTATTGGCATCGGTTACAGTTGCTGAATAGACACCTGCCAATACGGATACTCCAGAGGTAGTGCCACCGCTGGACCAGGAATAGGTATAAGCTCCGGTGCCACCGGATGCGCTGATTGACGCGCTTCCTGTTCCTCCGTTACATAAAACGTGTACCACAGAAGTGCTGGTAGTTAAAACTGTTGGTTCATTGATGGTGACCGTTTTTGTGCTTGTGCAATTGTTGGCATCGGTGACTGTTGCCGAATATACTCCGGCAATAGCAGATACAACAGAAGAAGTTGAACTGGTTGACCAGGAATAGGTATAAACTCCTGTGCCACCTGAAGCAATCACCGTGGCGCTCCCTGTTCCACCATTACATAAAGCATGGCTCACAGCAGTGCCGGTAGTTAAGGCAGTTGGCTGCGTAATGTTTACGGTAGTTGTGCTCACACAGTTATTGCCATCTGTAATAGTAGCGGTGTAAACTCCGGCTAAAACAGAAATGATTGGAGCGCTGGAGCCGCTTGACCAGGAGTAGGTGTACGCTCCTGTGCCTCCAGAGGCAGTTAATGTGGCACTTCCCGTTCCACCGTTACATAACACATTCGTTACAGATGCATTTGCAGTCAAAGCTGTCGGTTGGGTAATAGTAACTGATTTGATACTTGTGCAGTTATTGGCATCGGTAACAGTTGCCGTATAAGCGCCGGCTAATACAGATACAACGGGAGTAGTAGCGCCACTTGACCAGGAATAGGTATAAGCTCCTGTACCGCCTGAGGCAGTGATGGTAGCACTTCCTGTGCCGCTGTTGCATAAAACATTGGTTATCGCAGTGCTTGTGGCTAAAGCGGTGGGTTGAGTAATAGTAACTGATTTGATACTTGTACAGTTATTGGCATCGGTAACAGTTGCCGTGTAAGCCCCCGCTAACAAGGACACAACGGAAGTAGCAGCGCCACTTGACCAGGAATAGGTATAAGCTCCTGTACCGCCTGAGGCAGTGATGGTAGCACTTCCTGTGCCGCTGTTGCATAAAACATTGGTTATCGCAGTGCTTGTGGCTAAAGCGGTGGGTTGAGTAATGATAACGGATTTGCTACTCGTACAATTATTTGCGTCCGTCACAGTTGCTGTGTAAGCTCCCGCTAATACAGATATAACAGATGTAGTTGCACCGCTTGTCCAGGAATAGGTATATGCTCCGGTGCCACCGGAAGCGGTAATTGTCGCACTGCCATTTCCACCATTACATAAAACATCTGTTACCGCAGTAGTGGTAATTAAAGCCGATGGCTGAGTAATAGTAACTGTTTTCGTGTCGGTACAATTATTAGCGTCAGTTACGCTGGTTGTGTAAACTCCTGCCGGTAAAGCTGCTACAACCGAAGTAGTTGGACCACTCGACCAGGAATAAGTATAGGCTCCCGTGCCACCGGATGCTGTGATTGTTGCGCTTCCGTTTGCACCGTTACATACGGCGTTGGTAACAGCAGTGCTGGTAACCAGAGCAGAAGGCTGGGTAATGGTAACGGACTTGGTACTGCTACAACTATTTGCGTCGCTTACCCTTACCGTGTAAGTACCTGCTAAAAGTGTTGCTGCAACGGAACTGGTGGCTCCGCTTGACCAGGTATATGTATAAGCTCCTGTTCCTCCGGATGCTGTAACTGTTGCGCTGCCGTTTGCTCCGTTACATAAGGCATTGCTTATAGCAGTGCTGGTAGACAGCGCGGAAGGTTGGGTAATCGTAACTGATTTTGTACTGCTGCAACTATTGGCGTCACTTACCCTCACGGTGTAGGTGCCCGCCACAAGTGTCGGCGCAACAGAGCTGGTAGATCCGCTCGACCAGGTATATGTATAAGCCCCCGCTCCGCCGGAAGCTGTAACGCTTGCACTGCCATTTGCCCCATTACATAATGCATTAGTTATGGCGGTGGTGGTAACCAGCGCGGAAGGTTGGGTAATGGTAACTGATTTTGTACTACTGCAGCCATTGGCATCGGTTACTTTTACGGTATAGGTGCCTGCAAGAAGTGTTGGTTCGACCGAAGTGGTTGGCCCGCTTGACCAGGTATATGTGTAGGCTCCGGCCCCTCCGGATGCAGTAACTGTTGCACTGCCATTTGCTCCATTACACAAGGCATTTGTAATGCCTGTACTCGTAACCAAAGCGCTTGGTTGGGTAATTTGAACGGTTTTTGTGCTTATAGTTGAACAAGAACTGTTTGTACAGGAGAGTGTATAAATTCCTGCGGCCAGTCCTGTTGCACTAGCTGCGTTGCCACCACTCGGCGTCCACGTATACGTGAAACCTGATCCGCCACTGGCCGTTATCGCTGCTGACCCTGTACTGGCGCCATTACACAATACATTGGCACTACTGCTTAATGTCAGAGTCGGGCTGATACAACTCGGAGTTGCTGTTCCAATCGTTATTTCTTCAAGAAACAAAATGCTGTTACAGGTACCTGTACAGGTGACCCGGATGTCGTCAACGTCATTAAAGGCGGTATTGCTTGTGAAGGTAACAATAGTGGTGTTGGTTATTCCGGTTCCCGAGGGTGTAGTGGCATTGAGAGTAGCTCCCGAAACAGGCAAGCCGTTTTTGTATCCTACAAACACCATAGGTTTTGAGGTCCAACTGCTGGTTGAAACTCCCCACACCAGATTGTTCATGGCAAAATCCATACCGTTATCCGAGCCAAAAGTTAATTGTGTTATGGTGCCAAATCCCACAAGATACTGTA
The DNA here is from genome assembly GCA_964566105.1 of uncultured Akkermansia sp. Classification (GTDB taxonomy): domain Bacteria; phylum Bacteroidota; class Bacteroidia; order B-17B0; family Aurantibacillaceae; genus Aurantibacillus. Next base: position 2,118 of record CAZMHW010000304.1, on the reverse strand, counting down.
CCCTTCCGTCTCCGCCTGTGGTATTGGTTTGATTGAACCCACAGTTAGAGGTTGAGCTCACAGAAAAGAGCCAGTTGGAGACGTTAACCGTTTTTGTAATGGAACAGGCAGTGTTAGCTACAAGGGCCGTTGTTGTGTTCGTAAAAAAAGTGGTTGTGCCGATAATAGGTTGCGCTACAGCAAGCGTTGTGCAGAATAAAATACCGGTAACCAGTAAACTGTAAAGTTTTTTCATGGGTAAATATAAAGTAGAAAATTGGAAAATAAAGGTATCTATATACTTTGAATAAACAAAAAATTAAATTTTCCGCTGTGTTATTACTGGACACTGGCCATGTGCCAAAGAATTATTAAGGACGTATGGATAGATACATTATGGAATTATTATTTAATCGTTAATGTATACGTTAAGTTTTCTGGGCATGACTATTTGCTTCACAATTCTAAAGATGCCGTCTTGTTCTAAATTAACTATCCAAGTTAAATGTGATTAAACCCATTTTAATAAACCGAAGAACTATAATTTTTTCAAAGCGGAGGGCAGAATCATTTGTTTTGGGCTTTCATCTATTTGGGTTTTGGATAACCTATTTATTTTCTTTTTTCCGGATTGCCTTTTTTGTCTAATAATTTATACAGTCACTTCGAGCGGAGTCGAGAAGTCAATGTTCTTTGTATTATTTTCTGTTTTCTTCTGTATCTCTTCAATTGCTAGCCGAAGCTCGGTATTATCCATTAAAGACTGCCTAATCCTTGTAAAAATCCTCATGATCTGAATATTGACTGATATTGCCCTGTCGCTTTTTAATACACTCGATAGCATGGCAACCCCCTGCTCTGTAAAGGCTACCGGAAGGTATCTATCCCCTCCCCATTTTGAGGTCACAATTTGTGACCTCAAAATTTCAAACTCGGGTTTTGTTAATTCAAACATAAAATCTTCCGGAAACCTTTTTAAATTTCGTTTAACCGATTGTTTTAAAACCTTTGTTTCTACATCATACAAGCCCGCTAGATCTTTGTCCAGCATCACTTTCTGACCTCTTATGTACTAAATCTTTTGCATCACCAATTCGTTAGGCAAGGCTAATTCTTCTTTTTGGGTTTTCATACCCTAAAAATAAAAAGAGAATAGCCTGCTCCTTGCCATGAATTGTAGTATTCGTCCCTAGCGTCACTTCGAGAGGTCCCCCTGAGCGAAGTCGAGGGGGGAGAAGTGATTAAACCATTTAATAAACCAAAGGAGTAAAAATTCTTCCGAGTGAATTAAAGCTCTTTGTATTTGATCGCCTTAATTTCATCTGTTTTCATTAAAAAAGCCCCTCATTTTCATGAGAGGCTTTTCATTATGTTGTATTTAAACTAATTTGTTCTTTGCACTTCGATACCGCTCCCCTTGGTACTGCCCGCTTTCTCGCACCCTGAGCGCAGTCGAATGACGCGATTACGACCCACACGCCTCACAGGCATCCGGGTTATCCAGGCTGCAGCTGAGTTGTGCTTGTTGTTCTTCAAAGGTTAAGATGTGGGCTTGTCCTCTGTCTACCAACAATTGGTCTTCGTTGCCTAATACAAACGCAGGTTGTTGTAAAGCGTCCTGATCAACAGTAAACTTAATAGCGTCTGCTGCTGCTTTGGTACGCAGGTAATACATACCTGTTTTTAATCCTTTTTTCCAGCTGTAGAAGTGAGCCGAGCTCATTTTCGCGAAGTTGGCATCCTGGATAAATAAGTTCAACGATTGAGACTGATCAATGAAGGCCCCACGGTCGGCAGCCATATCAATGATGGTACGTTGTTTAATTTCCCAAACTGTTTTGTAGAGTTCTTTAATGTTGGCGGGAATTTCAGGAATGTTTTGTACGGAACCGTTTGCCGCGATGATTTTGTTTTTCAGACCTTCGTTCCAGATGCCTAATTTCACTAAGTCACGCAGTAAATGTTTGTTCACTACCACAAACTCTCCGCTCAACACACGGCGAGTGTAAATGTTAGAGGTATACGGTTCGAAACATTCGTTATTACCTAAAATTTGTGAGGTACTCGCTGTTGGCATTGGCGCTAATAACAAGCTGTTGCGGATTCCGTATTTCATCACTTCTTCACGCAATACATCCC
>CAZMHW010000303.1:2153-5072 GCA_964566105.1 uncultured Akkermansia sp. | reverse complement strand
CGCATTGGGCTTGCTTGCTGTTATGTGCTGCTTTTAAAATTGCCAAGTTTTTAGCGCAGTCCTGTTTTTATCAAAATGCAGACGTTTTTTTCCAAAGATTAGCCTCGTTGTAAAACTTGGAATAAAGACGTAAAAGAATCCCATTGTAATGTTTGTTCTTTTATTTATTTGTTCTTCGCTATTAGGTGGAATGGCAAATATTGTCGTAATGGCTCCGAGATAAGAAATTGTGGCTATGGAAGTCATGATTATACAAAATGGTTGTCTTTTTATTTTTATTTTCTCGATTTCTTTTGTTGGGATTTTTATTATATTGTTGAGTACGTTATCGTAAGACGTAGATTTTCTAGAAGGTTTAGAGTCGTTGACAAATCTTTCTTCGTTAATGTACCAAGGTCTTACGATAAGTGTGTCACCGCATTTTATTAATGAGTCGGCGTCTATTTTTAGTCGAATGCTGTCCACGCCATTTCTTGTGACGTTTTGAACGATAAATGCAACATTATATTTTGTTATATCGAAAGTCCGTCTACCTTTTTTAACTATTATACTTTTTTGTTTAAGACTGTCTTGAGCGATTGACACGGAGGTCGAACAAAAAATTAATGCTATTAATAGAAGAAGTATTTTGCTGTTCATAGTCGTCTCAAAGTTGCACATAACTACCCTCTAAGCGCCACAAAACCGGTACTAAGTACTTGTAAGCATTTGTAAGCGATTATTTGGGTTTAATCAAAGATAAAAAAGATTTATTCAAAAGAAAAGTCCGCTTAGGCTTTATCTTATCAATTCCTTGTCAGTGAAAACACCGACAAGGACTTAAGGTTGCTTTCAGTTGCTGGCCATTTGAGATTGAAGGCCAGACTTTAAAGTCAGGATGAATTTAAAAAGAACTAAATATGGTAAAGCCAAAATAAATTGAGGAATATAATAAATGATAGTCTTACCAGCGGCTACATTTTCATAAAAGTCAGTCGATTGCAGTAAATTGAAAGAAATTACAAATGAACAAAATACAGATAGGAGACTGAACGTGGCAAACAACTTTGCAGCCTTAAATGAATCATTGTCACTATTTTCTTTTAAGAAGAGACTGAAAGACCATATTGCGATCGCTGCTAAAACTAAAAATGAAATGATACCTTCGATGGTAATTAAGGCAAAAACTTCAGTCCAATGAAACAAAAATAATAGCAGCAAGGCCGCCTTTCCAACAAAAATAAACTTTGACAGCGTAACTAGCAACTTGTCTGAATGGTCCTTAAAAAACACAAAAAACGAATAAGCAATAAGACACTCGCATAAATGCACTATTAGTTCAATTGCCGAAGAAGCAATTATTGGAAGACGGTCCGAAACAAATTGTTGTCCACCAATAATTGCATTCAGAAAAACAACTGACGCGCTGGCAAAAAGAATAATTCTAAGATATTTTGTCTTTATGATTTCCATAGTTTTTATGGCCGGCTGCACGACCTATCCACCAACCGCTCAAAAACCAACTTTAAGTAATTGTATGTATTTGCAAGCGATTATTTGGGTTTAATCAAAGATAAAAAAGATTTTTCAAAAGAAAAGTCCGCTTAGGCTTTATCTTATCAATTCCTTCTTGGTGAAAACACCGACAAGGGCTTGAGGAAGTGGCGTGAGGGCGCTGTTAGGCGCTGAGCTTTGTACATCGTTGGTCTAAGAGTTTGTTATTTGTCGAACCTTGAAAACTTTACACCACCTATCAACTGGCAATGGTTTCCATTCTTCGTCAGTAAATAATTTGTTAATAATTTCAAATTGTTTGTTGGTTAAAAAAACTGCGACTCCGTCATTACCACCATTGATAAGATAAAGTCTTTCGTCTTTGTTTTGAATTTGTAATTGGTCATTAATCATATCTGCAAACTTTTGAGCGGCTTCACCCCAACCATAGTCTTTGAAATTTTTAAATATAATGTAACGTTTTCCATTAACTGTGAGTTCATGATTGAGACCTTTTGTAGCTGTATCGAAGTCTTCAATATGATTTATAATTTCCAATTTAAGTCCAATTTTGTCAAATAAACCTTTCATATCTTTAATTGCGTCGTCGAAGCCGCCTTGCTCAAAAACAGTTTCATTGTCAAAAATATAATACCTATAATCTTTTGGAAGAACAGGTCTGTCGAAGCAAATGGTTGATAAAATACCATACTCCGCAATTGCAGAAGTTAAATCTTCTTTTAAACTGTCGATGTCACTTGGGTTCGCATATTTGTAATACCCGAGGTCGGTAAGTTGCTTGACAACATTTTCAGCTTCTTGTCGTCCGAGAAAAGGTTTTTTGCCGACAGAAGTATTTGTTGGATAATTGTTGCATCGAAAGAAAAGGAGTCCGCCGGCTGCCAATGCAATTATTGAAAAAACTAGTATTGTTGTCATTCTATTCATTTATCTTACGAGACAGCTGTCCACCGCTTTGCACATAACTACCCGCTAAGCGCTACAAAACCGACATTAACTACTTGTAAGTACTTGTAAGCGATTGTTTGGGTATAATCAAAGATAAAAAAGATTTGTTCAAAAGAAAAGTCTGGCTTGGTTTTTCCTTACGAAGTTCCTTGTTGGTGAAAACACCAGCAGGGGCTTAAAAGTTATTACCTCTTCCGAGCAAATTGCACTTACTTTTATTAGCTGAGTTATTTTACGTGTCCCATTTTGACTGATATACATACCAGTTTATAGCCATTGCCTGTCCGCAAAAACTCAAAGCTATCTTGTATTAAGTCACCTTTGTCTTTATGATTTATAACAATGTCTCTTACAGGATATATCCAGTCTTTGGATTCCCCGCAATTGTTATAGAATTCTTTAAAATTATTCGATGTGAACGTAAATTGATTAAGTCCCTCGTTGAATATCGAGTATTCTGTTTGCGCCGAATTCAAT
>CAZMHW010000303.1:0-2143 GCA_964566105.1 uncultured Akkermansia sp. | reverse complement strand
GCGGCCATCAAAAACCACGGGATTGGCCAATTTAGATTTAATGAGCTCAAAATTTCTTTCAATGAAACTTCGTTTTTGTTCCTTTTTCCAACCTTTAGGATCTTTCCAAAATGTCACTTCGTCAAACATTGCATCCGCCAAACTCTCTTTCGTGAAATTGTCTAGTAATTTGGCTTTTAACCACTTTCTAAATTCTTTATCCAGGTCAATGAAAGAGTAATATGAGCCATCAACTGTTTTGAAGGACTGTCTTATAGAGTCAGGACTCGGTACATTTGAAATGTTTCTGGACGAAAAATTTAAGTTATTGTTGAATTTGAAATTTTCGACGAGAACTCTGTTAGTTGTGTCAATGAGTAATTCTTGACCCCCGATCCACTCATAATGTTCCCCGCCTTTAAAAAATTTCTTTTCGGCTCCTTTTAGAGCCATTATCATTCCGTTTCTTACGTTCGTTAATTCGTCGTACTCAGCCTGAATTACTATATCTCCTTTCCTGTCAAACATTCCGACTTTATCAGTCTTATAGTCTCTGAAACGAATGAACCCCTCGCTTTCACAGTCACAGCCGTTGTCGAAAGTATATAAACTGTCCCTGCCGACAACTCTGCCCGATTTTGTCAGGTAATAACTTTTCGACTTATTATTTTCCACTTCAGTTACAGCGATTATAAAATCGAATTTTTTTGCTGAAGTCATCCCCATAAATTTTGGTTCAATTTTCGTTACTCCGTTTTTGTCCTTAAAACCAATTAGCTTTTTGTCTATATTATAAAATGAAATCCAGGAATCTTTAGCTTGTCCACATAAAGTCAAACAAAAAGCTGTCAAAATTAATGTCAAAATGTAATGTCTCATTTTAAATGGCCAACTTTCGGGGGAGCTAACAAAAATTATAAGATCAATTATTACATATGAGATTTGTTTAACTATTTTCACAAACTTTATTACTTTATTTATTTTGTAACGGTCTTTTTTGTTTCCAGATTACATTAACGAAATAAAAAGGAGAGATTAGTCCTGGAAGGAATACTAATCCAAGTCCATTTTTAGAATATCTATCGTATTTGTAGAAAAAGAAAATACAATATAACCAAAGGATTGTCGCTCCAGCAGCAAAAAAAGTCAGAAAGTATTGTTTAAGTCTGAATTCAAAGGACCAAAAATAATCTAAGGTAAAATCGATTGTAGCCACAAAATAAACGAACATAGGAAAGAAAAGAATATTTAGAACAAATAGGATTACGAGAAAACTTATTAATGACGATACGCGTTTAGGTTTTGTTACATTCATTTCAAAATTCATTTTTGTCGGAGTATTGTTATGTACCACTACTTAATGGTAACTACTCGCTAAGCGTTACAAAACCAACATTAAGCATTTGTAAGTATTTGCAGGCAAGTATTTGGGTTTAATCAAAGATAAAAAAGATTTTTACAAAAGAAAAGTCTCAGTTCCTTGTTGGTGAAAACACCAACAAGGGCTAAAAGGGCTTAATTACCACTATAGTTTATGCGGAGGACTGCACTTTCGGCTGCTACAAATGTGCCTGCGGAGGACGAAAATCCGCCTTTTGGGCAGGTGATGTTGGCTGCTGCCCTTCCCTTCGGTCTGGATGCTGGGTCCCGCTAAATCACAGTTTCTCATATTTCTCTTTATACAATTTTGTAAGCATTTGTTTAACATGATTCCATTCATCCTCTATAATACTATAGTAAGCTACACTTCTTTTGTCGCCATTTCTTATCACTACATCTCTTAATACTCCTTCAAATTTTCCACCGATTCTTTCAATAGCTTTTTTTGAACGTAAATTTTGATTTGAAGTAATAATCTGCACTCGTATTGTTTTGAGTTCTTCAAAGCAATGTCGTAATAATAAATACTTGCACTCCTCGTTGTATCCTTTCCCCCAATATTCTGGTAAATACCATGTATATCCAATTTCCAAATTGCGGTGTTCTTTGTTTAAGTGTAAGTATCTCGTCGAACCCATTACTTTTCCAGTTGCTTTGTTTATCACACCAAATGGATATTGTTCGCCTTTGTCCCTTTTAATTATTGCCTCATTCAATGCTGCCAGAAGTTTATCTTTGTCTGTGCCTTTAACAGGCATATAAGTCCAAATAATTTCATCATTAC
>CAZMHW010000302.1:0-5074 GCA_964566105.1 uncultured Akkermansia sp. | reverse complement strand
TAGCTATAGTCTCTAATGAAACAAATGGCCGTGCGGCGTCATGAATACCCACAATTGCATTTATATTGTCTATTAATTGAAGCCCGTTCTTCACTGAGGCAAATCGCGAATCTCCTCCAAAGGTGATTTTAATATTGGCTGATTTCAAATCAAACTTTTCAATAAGTCCCTCAAGATAAGCGCTGTAATTTTTGTGAACGGAAATGATTATGTGAATGACTGGATTGTAGTTCAAAAAACACCGAATGGTTCTGATGATAATGGGAATTCCTGCTAACTCCATAAACTGTTTCGGTCGATCGCTTTTCATGCGACTGCCGATTCCTCCCGCTACTATTATGACGTATTGTTCCTGCACCCTTTTTTGGATTCTAATTTAACAAAAAAATCCCGACCAAATCTGGTCGGGATTTCAATATTGTGTTCCCTGTTATTTATTTCTTTGGCACGAGATAGGTAGTAGACATGTCCATATAATTCAACGGATTTTCCGGGAGATTTCTCACGTATTTTTGCTCAAGTCTGAAATTCTCGTCATAAAACAGAGGCATAAAAGCCGCTTCGTCCAGAACAATTTGTTCGGCCCTGCTAAAAAGTTTATATCGCTTTTTCTTGTCTGGTTCAGCTCTGGCCGCCATAAACAGGGAATCAAACGTTGCGTTCTTGAATCGGGTAAAGTTCACGTATGACTTTTCAAGGTAATTAGGCGGTACATGTTTACCGTAAAATAACGTCAGAAAAGATTCAGGGTCTGGGTAGTCACTAATCCAGGCATAACGAAAGAAATCACTTTTACCACTCTGAATGTTATCGATGTGTTCTGCCCAGGGTACCACATTCATATTGACATTTACGCCCAGATTTTCCTTGAGCATTTTTTGTATCACTACCGCTACCAGAATATTTCTATCTCCCCCGCCTGTATTGATTTCGAGATTAAAATCAGGTAGTCCAAGGCCACCTGGGTAACCCGCCTTTGCCAATAGTTTTTTTGCGGAATCCGGATTGTACGTAAACCCTCTCAGACTCTTGTAGTCGTATCCGTTTTTTTCAAACACCTCTGTATACGGCACAATCCCGTAGTCAGCAGATCTACCTTCCCCTTTTATAGTGTAATCTGCTATTTTATGCCTGTCAATGGCCAAATTAAAGGCCTGACGAATTTCCTTAATAGAGAAAAAAGGATTAGTCTGCAGGTTAAAACCGAAATAATGTGTGCTTAGTGCGGGAGAGGAATAAATATCAAAATCTATCGCTTTTTTTCCGCCCTGAATTTCCCCGAAAATTTCATGGAACATTTCAACGGGGATCTGATAAATCATATCAAAATTACCACGTCTGAATTGCATAACCTCCGTTTTTTTATCAGGCACAAAGGTCCATTTGATGCCATCCAGATAAGGCAATGCATTACCATCCTTGTCCACCCCCCAATAGTTGGGATTTCTTTTCATGGTGATGGCTTCACCCTCTTTCACTGCTTCAATTACAAAAGGACCGGTTCCAACACATTTGAATCGCATGTCGTTACCGTATTTTACCTCGGCCTCCTTTGGATAAATATAACACCCTGGCATGGCCAGGATATTCAGAAAATTGGCGTCCGGTTGCAACAATCTTATGGTGAGGGTTGTGTCATCCACCACTGTTATTCCGGTAAAGTTCCGGACTTTTCCGGATTTTGATTCAGCAAAAAAATCATTTGCGCCTTCGACCCGGTCTTTAAATGTTACATCGTACTGACTATTGTTTACACTTTTAGAACAAAGGTTTTCAAAACAATACTTAATATCAGAGGCTGTAACTACCCGGCCCACACTGTCTTTAAAACACGCATCGTCGTGAAACTTTACATTACTTCTGAGATGAAAGGTGTACTCCTTTACATCGGGCGAAATATCCCAGGCTCTTGCAATGCAGGGCATAATGGTGAGATCGGTTTGGTTGTATTTAACCAAACCCTCGTATACCTGTGAAGCCACATGAAAGCTGGTCAGTTCATTTATGGAGAGCGGCATCAGCGTTTTAACGGCATTTGATTCGTTCACGCGCAGTATTCCACCAACATACACTCCACCCTTTGCGCCTGAGGTCTCGTGTGCACTGTCGTTCTTATCGCTCCCGCAACCCGAAAATAAAGCGATACATAAAACGAGAACAAATGTGATTGATTTTCTCATGACGTTACAGTTTTGTGAGCTATGCCCTAACAAATATGATACTTCAAAGCGTTAAAACCTAAAGATTTTAGATGAATTGCGGTAATCCTTAGACTACTTACTGAATTTCAAGCAAAACAGGGCAATGATCACTGTGCTTTGCCTCAGGCAAAATGACTGATCTCTTTAATTTGTTTTGCAGATTAGCCGCGACCAAATTATAATCGATCCGCCAACCCAGATTTTTGGCTCTGGCTCCCGCCCTATAACTCCACCAGCTGTATTGATGTGGTTCCTGGTTAAAATACCTGAACGAATCGGTGAATCCTGAATTGATAAATTGTTCCATCCATTCCCTTTCCTCCGGCAAAAACCCACTGGTATTAGCATTCGATTTGGGATTGTGTATATCTATCGCTTTGTGGCAAATATTAAAATCGCCACTCAAAATAAGGTTTGGTTTGGTCTTTTTTAACTTGTTGATGTAGTCCTGAAAATCTGCCAGCCACTTCATTTTAAACTCCTGCCTCAGTTCCCCGCTACTTCCGCTCGGATGATACACACTCATAACAGAAACATCTTTAAAGTCTGCTCTTAAAATTCTGCCCTCGTCATCGTATTCCTTTATTCCACAACCATACTCCACGTGTAAGGGTTTTTCTTTAGAAAAAATGGCCACGCCGCTATAGCCTTTTTTTTGAGCTGGATACCAGTAATGATGATACCCTAATTCTTCAAATTCAAAAACGCCTACCTGATCTGGTGAGGCCTTGATCTCCTGCACGCATAAAACATCCGGATCCGTTTGACGAACCCATTCAATGAATCCTTTACTCATGGCAGCTCTTATGCCGTTTACATTATAAGTTATTATTCGCATGGATCGGAAAATTACAATTAATTACAGAACAGAATTATCTTTTAGGAGACTTTTTTTTGGTGATGTTTATTTTTTTTGTCCCCTCTAATAAGGAAATTATTTTTTTGAGATAAACCACTTCGTTTTTCAACGCCTGGTTTTGCTGTTGGAGAGACATGAGATCTTCGAGGCCCTTTTTACTATAGCCGGACTCCAGTTCCTTTACACCAAAACTTTTAACACCTTCCTGAGAGTACTCCTTTTGAGCCGAATAGAGAGAGAAAAAATCGCAATTAAGTACTTTACCTATTTTATGTAACAAATCGGTATCCACACTTTCTCTATCGAAAATATCGTACACCACATTCCTGCTCCTGCTTATTTTTTTCGCAAAAGCGCTTACCGACATGCGCTGTTTAGACACTTCCTCCTTTATTTTTTTCCCGATATGAATAACCATATCCAAAGGTATGAGCTGATCAAAAAAAGATGTTAATTAGTTTGTACTAAATATTGTTACATACTGTACTTTTTTATATTACATTTGTTTACGATTAATTAATTGCCACACCCAAATGATTCTTCTTAAACAGTATGTAACAACTCCCCTATCTTTAGAATTCCCAGGTAACTGTGTAAGCGAAAATACATATCCTGATTATTCGCAAAATTCAGTAGCCGCCCATACTATTCTGGTACGTGAATCCTTTAAGTTATTTTCATGCACAGTTGCCAATCGTTCCTGGGAAAAACTGTCTGCTTTCGACAGATGCCTGGATATTTCAATCCCTGAAATAACAGCTTCGGTTGCCGACAAAGGTGCAGTTTTCGTTTATATGAGTGAATTGGGAAAACACATTTCTCTTCCCCTTACATACTATCAGTTAAAATATAGAGTTTGTTTCCTGCCCTCGTATAGTAAAGGCCATGTTTATATCAATATTCTGGGAAATTTTATAATCAATGTGCGCACGAACTATACTTTTAAAATCCTAATTCTTGATCACGTTATTGTAAAAGAATTAAAAGATCTCGACTGGAGAGACTATGATGCTGTCTGTGCTATGCTGGAGATAAAAGAAGAATCCGGATTTTAATCCGTTTGGATAAAATAAAAAGCCCGGCTGTTTTAGCCGGGCTTTCAGAATTACCGAAATGTTTATTCTTTAATAATCTTAATGACCTGTTGCGTTCCGGCACTCTTTACTTTTACATAATAAAGTCCTTTCGCGCAAGCTTCCAGATTAATTGTATTTTTCTCAGTGAGTTCCTTCTGACTTAAAATCAGTTGCCCTGTTGCGTTGTAAACCTCCAGGATACCAGATGTAGCGGATGCATCCAACTGCAGATAAAAAATACCTTTGCCCGGATTTGGATAAACCATAATATTTAGGTTCGTTCCGCTCAATTGCTCAATACCCGTGCATGGATTTACTTTTACACTCACCGTGCTGCTACTTGCACAACCATGCGTATCTGTTCCTGTAACTGTATAAACCGTTGTTGTATTTGGGGTTACAGTAATTACTGCTGTCGTCAATAAATTATTCCATAAATAAGTGTTACCGCCTGTGGCCGTCAGAGAAGTGGATTCTTTTAAACAAATAGCTGTACGTGTGGCAGCTGACCCCACATTTGGCAGGGCATACACCGTTAACGAACTAATCGCCGCATCACTTACGCAACCATTCGTGCCTGTTCCTGTTACCGAATAAGAATATTGTCCGGCAAGAGTTGGACTCACTGTAGGAAACAAACTTGAATAAACATAGCTGGGTGCACCTGCAGGGGTCATTGTAAAAGTCCCGCCACTGCATATGCTTCCACTATTTACTGTTACCGTTGGTGTTTCTTTTACGGTAATAAATGTAGTTGGGTTATTAAAGGACACACAACCCGCTGCGTTAGTTCCGCTTAAGGTGTAGGTTGTGCTGGTTGTGGCAACGTCTGTAAATGGAGGTGTTCCGGTTATACCACCTGGGTCCAGAGTATAGCTGACAGCTCCTGAAGGAGTAAAGGTGATGGTTTTACCCGAGCATAAAATGTTAGGTGTCGC
>CAZMHW010000301.1:0-5084 GCA_964566105.1 uncultured Akkermansia sp. | reverse complement strand
GGGTTGAGGATAAAGAGTTGGAACTACGTTACCTCAAGGAAAGTTTTGTGTTTCGTCTGTACATCCAACCGGCAGCGTTTGAAAGGTTTTTGGAACTTACCCCAAAGAAAAACTGGCGGGAAGAAATACAACAGCTGGTAAAAAGATTAAGAACAGCTTCAGGAGTGTATTCATTTGATAAGGTGTCCCTGTTGCTTTTCAAAGGCGGCTATTTAGACGAGTTGGTGCTGGAGATCAAAAAACAAAACAATAAGTTTGCGTTGTTACACGAGATCGCGCTTCAAAAATTCCCTCAATACGATAAAAATTTCCTCAATTTGTATGTTAAACATCTTCAGGAAGCTCTGATTGAAAACGATGTTTACAATCATCAGGTAATGGTGTTTAACAAAGCAAAACAGTTTCTGGATAAACTGGACAAAGATGAACTAAATGAAATAATTATTGGAATACTTGATAGAGTTGGACGCTCTCGTCCGGTATACCGTTACATTAACGAATTGCAAGGCTTTCCGTTTCTAAAAGAGGATATCGTGAAAGCTAATCTTCCAATAAAAAAATAGCCTCATTGAATTCATTAATAGATTTATTATTTTTTTGAAGTCTTGCTTTTTCAAGACCGCTTCTAAAATAGTTAAGGGCTTCTGGGATGTTTGACTGTGACTCAAATAATTTTCCCAACTGGTAATAAGCGGCAATGTAGTTCGGGTCTAATGTGAGTGTTTTTTTGAATTGTTTTTCCGCTTCGCCGAGCGTGTCTACATTATTCAGAAATTCGATGCCCAGGGCGTAATTTACAAACAGGTCATTAGGTTCCTGCTGCAGCATGTTTTTGAGCACGTCTATTCTTCCTGAACGTTCCATGAAGGTCAGGCAGATTCAAACTGTTTTAAAAAACGTTTGTCGTTTTCGAAAAATAAGCGCAGGTCCTTGATCTGGTATTTAAGCATGGTAATACGTTCAATGCCCATACCAAAAGCAAAACCTTTGTATTTTTTCTCATCAATTTTACAATTGATCAGTACCTGCGGGTCAACCATACCGCAACCCAATATTTCTACCCAACCGGTGTATTTGCACACATTGCATCCTTTACCTTTGCAGATGGTGCAACTGATATCCATTTCAGCACTTGGTTCAGTAAAAGGGAAATAACTTGGACGTAAGCGAATTTTTGTATCAGCTCCAAACATTTCCTTTGAAAAGTAAAGCAGTGTTTGTTTCAAATCCGCGAACGATACTTTCTCATCGATGTATAAACCTTCCACCTGGTGAAACTGACAATGGGCGCGTGCGCTGATGGCTTCATTCCGGTAGACACGTCCGGGAGAAATGGTACGGATAGGAGGTTTTTGGTATTCCATAATGTGCACCTGCACACTTGAAGTCTGTGTGCGGAGTACCATTTCAGGATTGAGATTTACGTAGAACGTATCCTGCATGTCGCGTGCGGGATGATTCTCCGGCGTATTTAATGCGGTGAAGTTATGCCAGTCATCTTCGATCTCTTTTCCGTCACTCACTGTAAAGCCAATGCGTGAAAATATATCGATGATCTGGTTTTTAACGAGTGTAAGAGGATGTCTGCTTCCATTTTGAAGTGCAGGGAAGCCGGGCAGGCTGAGGTCAACGGCGGGCGCGGAATCTTTTTGCGAAGATTCAAAATTTTCTTTTAACAGGTTGATCTTGTCCTGTGCTTTGTTTCGGAGGTGATTTAATTTCTGTCCAACTTCTTTTTTGAGGTCGCTGGAAACATCTCTGAAATCTTCGAACAACGCACTGATCTCGCCTTTTTTACTTAACCACTTAATGCGGTACTCTTCTACCTGCTCTTTTGTTTGAGCGTTAAAAGAGTCTACCTCTTCCAACAGGTGATTTATTTTCTCGATCATGCTCATAATGCGTAACAAAAATAACAAATTAAAGTGAAATGTGTTTTGCCCTAGATTCTCGCTAAAAGCGTCACATTTTCCACATGAGCGGTTTGTGGGAACATGTCCACTGCCTGTGATTTGACAATACGGTAGTTTCCACTCATAAGGGCAAGGTCTCTGGCCTGGGTACTCGGGTTGCAACTTACGTATACTACTTTTTCGGGTAAGGTGTTTAAAATAACCTGCACCACTTTTTCCTCCATACCGGCGCGGGGCGGATCGGTAATGATCACGTCCGGTTTTCCATGAAGGGCGATAAATTCATCTGTCAACACATCTTTCATGTCACCGGCAAAAAAAGAAGTATTGCCAATGTTGTTGGTTTTTGAATTTTCTTTCGCGTCTTTGATCGCGTCTTCCACGTATTCTATTCCTACAACTTTTTTCGCCTGGCTTGCCACGAAATTGGCTATTGTGCCTGTACCTGTGTACAAATCGTAGACAACTTCATTTCCGCTTAGCCCCGCAAATTCACGGGTAATTTTGTAGAGATGATAGGCCTGTTCTGAATTGGTCTGGTAAAACGATTTGGCACTGATCTTAAATTTTAGCCCCTCCATTTCTTCAAGAATATGATCCCGGCCATGGTAAGTTATAATGTCCAGTCCAAAAAAAGTGTCATTGCCTTTGTTGTTGTGTGTGTATTGGAGGCAGGTAATTTGTGGAAACTGGGTTTTAATAAATTCAAGAAGGGCGAACAGTTCTTTCTCCAGCCAATCACACACCGATACCACGACCATTATTTCACCGGTGCTGGTGGTGCGGATGAGAAGTGTCCTTAAAAAACCGGACCTGTTACGGATGTCAAAAAAACTGAGGTTGTTTCTAAACGCGTAGTCTCTTACTTCGTTGCGAATAGTGTTACTTGGTTCTTCCTGCAAATGACATTCGTGAATATCAAGAATCTTATCGAACATGCCTGGAATATGAAACCCCAATCCGTTTTTATTTTCAATTGTTTCACCCCCATTCATTTCCTCTCTGGTTAACCATTTTTTGTTTGAAAAGGAGAATTCAAGTTTGTTGCGGTAAAAGTATTTTTTTTCATTGCCCAGTATGGGAAGGAGCTCGGGAAATTCGAGTTTGCCAATACGGGTAAAAGCGTCGAAGACATATTTTTGTTTAAAGGCAAGTTGCGTTTCGTACGATAAATTTTGCCACTTGCATCCGCCGCAGGTTCCAAAATGCGCGCAGACAGGCTTTGTGCGCTGTTCAGATAAGCGGATCATTTTGTGCACGGTGCCTTCGGCAAAACTATTTTTTTTGCGGTGTACCATTACATCCACCACATCTCCCGGTACCGCCCCTTCTATAAACACCACCAGGCCATCGTGTTTGGCAATGGCCTTACCCTCGGTACTGATATCCACTACCTCCAGGTTTTCTAAAACAAAATTCTTCTTAATTTTTGACATAAATTAGCTTGCAAAAGTAGCAATAAAGCGGGCAAAATCGCCAATGTAAATCAGTAAATTGCAAATAAACCCTAACTTTGTCAAATGGCTCGTTACTTTTTAACGCTTTCTTATAATGGTTCTGATTTTAACGGTTGGCAAATCCAGGAAAATACCCCCAACACAGTGGAACAGGTGCTGGAAGAAAAACTGGCCATGCTCCTGAAAGAAAAAATTGAGTTAGTAGGCTGCGGTAGAACAGATGCCGGAGTGCATGCCAAAAATTACGTGGCGCATTTTGAAAGTCACTGTCAGGATTTGATCACGAATAAAAAACATTGGATTTATAAGTTTAATACGGTTCTTCCCTCCACTATTGCCATTCAGGACATTCAACGGGTGAGGGACGATGCACACGCCAGGTTTCATGCCAATCAACGGGTCTATTTTTATTATCTCAATCAGCATAAAAATCCATTCAAAGATATGTTCAGCTGGTATGTTTACGGAGAACTGGATTTTGAGCGTATGAATAAGGCGGCTTCTCTGCTGCTCGAATACACTGATTTTACAAGTTTTAGTAAGGTAAACACACAAAACAAAACCAACAATTGCAAAATAACCAAAGCCCTTTGGCAAAAGAGTGCCCAACACGAGTGGCGTTTTACAATTAGCGCTGATAGATTTTTAAGAGGGATGGTAAGGGCCATCGTTGGAACCCTCGTAATGGTAGGAAAAAATAAAATTACTGTTGAGGATTTCAGAAAAATTATTGAAGCAAAGGACAGAAAAGTAGCGGGGAATAATGCTCCGGCCAACGCTTTGTTTCTGGTAGGAATTAAGTATCCAAAAGAAGTTTTCGGTGAGTAAAGAAGAAAAGAACAAAGGTTTAAATATGGCTCTGATCAAACGTATTCTGAGCTATACTACTGCTTACAAAAAGTTGTTTTATGGGGTCGTCTTCATGACCCTGGCCTTATCTGCGCTTGCCATTGTAAGACCTTTGCTTATCAGTAAGGCATTAAATGATTTTGTGATCAAAGAAAGAAGCAGTGAAAATTTGAATTATATCTGCATGCTCATCCTGGGATTTCTTCTTCTTGAAACCCTGTTGCAGGTGATCAATATCAGGGTGACAAACTTGTTGGGACAAAACATTGTGAAAGATCTCAGAAATCAGGTATATAACCACATCCTTCATTTAAAAAACACGTATTTTGATAACACCCCGGTTGGCACCTTGGTTACAAGAGCCATTTCTGACATTGAGAGTTTAAGCGATGTTTTTTCGCAAGGTTTTATTGTGATTGCAGGGGACATTGTGATGCTCCTCATTTTTGTGACGGTGATGTTTGCAACCAATTGGATCCTGGCTCTGCTGGCACTTAGTACTATTCCCTTGTTGTTTTTTGCTACAGCTTTATTTAAAAGAGGGGTAAAAAAATCCTTCACTCAGGTGCGGAATGCAGTCGCGGCTTTAAACACCTTTACCCAGGAACACATTACCGGGATGCGTCTGGTGCAATTATTTAACAGGGAAGAAAAGGAACTTGAAAAATTCAAAGAGATCAACCGTCAGCACCGGGTTGCAAATATTAAGTCCATTTTTTATTACTCTGTTTTTTTCCCGGTGGTCGAAATTTTGTCCTCTTTTTCAATCGCTCTTATTATTTGGTTCGTAGGGGTAAAAGGGCAGTTATATACCATTAACCTGGGCGACATCACCTTTTTTGTGATGATGATCAATATGCTCTTT
>CAZMHW010000300.1:0-5090 GCA_964566105.1 uncultured Akkermansia sp. | reverse complement strand
ACCGGCATTGGCTTTCGGAAAGATTTTGCCGAAGATTTTTTAAACAGTGATTTCCTGCAACCAGATTTTGTGGAGTTTGCACCCGAAAACTGGTTAAACATGGGCGGCTATTGGAAACGCGTACTTGATCAGGTAAGTGAAAGGTATCCGGTCGTTTGCCACGGTTTGTCTTTGTCCATAGGTAGTCCAGAGGATCTGGATTGGGCGTTTCTAAAACAGATAAAACAATTTTTAAAGGAACGTAAGGTTCTTTTATATTCCGAACACCTGAGTTATTCAAAATGTGAGAACGCGCATCTTTATGATCTTTTGCCTATCCCTTTCCGGATGGACGCGGTAAAACACATTTCACAACGGATCAGGGAGGTACAGGATTTTTTGGAAATGAACATCGCAATTGAGAACGTGTCGTATTACACACCTGTTGCGGCACAGATGAGCGAATGGGAGTTTATTAATGAAATAGTTCAAAGAGCAGACTGTCATCTGCTGCTGGATGTAAACAACGTGTTTGTAAACGCCTTTAACCACAAGTACAGCGCAGTGGATTTTATGGATCAGATGCCTTTGGAGAGGGTTTCTTACATACACATGGCAGGACACCTGCAGGTGGAAGAGGATCTGATCATCGACACACACGGAGAAGACATCATTGATCCGGTGTACGAATTGTTTGATTACACCACAAAAAAAATGCAGGCGGTACCGGTTTTGCTCGAACGCGATTTTAATATTCCTGAATTGGCCGGGATGCAGAACGAAATGAATAAATTAAAGGGTATTTGTGACAAAAACTGGAATTACCATTATGCGACTCACTAAGGAAACGTATAAAATACAATGTGAACTGGCTTCTTATTGCAGAACAGATGTTATGCCTGAATTGCCCGGTGTTACCGAGGACAGGTTACAGCATTACCGCCGCCTGGTATATGCTGTGATAGAAGATACTTTTGAAGGAGCGTTTCCCATCACACGAAGTTTTTTAAATCAGCAGGAATGGACAGATCTTGTTACCGGTTTTTTTAAAAAGCATGCATGTCAGACGCCAAGCGTGTGGAGACTTCCCTATGAATTCTATGAGTATGTTTCAGCAACAGAACTTGAACTTAAAGTAAACTATCCTTTTCTTACAGACCTCCTGTATTTTGAATGGCTGGAAATTGAAGTGCATACGATGCCGGATCAGCCCGCTCCGAATTTTAAAGAAGAAGGAAATTGGTTAAAAGATTTTCTGGTCTTCAATCCTGAATTCAAATTGATCCAGGTTAATTATCCGGTTCATCTGTTTAAGCCGACCGAACTGATAGAAAATACCAGGAGGAGTGATTATTTTGTTCTGATCTTCCGGGAACCGGACACCGGTAAGGTACAATTCTTTGATCTTTCTGCTTTTTTTGGATACCTGTTAATCCGGCTAAAAGAGTCTGAGCAGAATATGGATCTGATACTTGGTGAAGCCTGCGCCCTTTTCGGTCTCGAAAGAACGAATGAACTGGAGCAAAGAACAGAAGAGTTTCTGCAACAATTAAAACAACAAAAATTTTTGTTTGGGTATAAATATTAATAGAAAAAAATGAAAACACTAAGTGTAAAAATAAACTCCATCCTGGAGAAAATGAAAGATTTTCCACTATTGATTATCCGTCTCATCCTGGCTTATGGTTTATATACTCCGGCCATGAACAAATGGGCGGATATTCATGCGATCGCTGATTGGTTTGCCGGACTTGGTTTACCGGCACCATTGTTCCAGGCCTACCTTGCTGCAGGGACCGAACTGGCCGGCGTGGTGCTGTTAACACTGGGACTTGGAACGCGGTTTATATCCCTACCTTTAATGGTAACCATGCTGGTAGCAATAAAAACAGTGCATTGGGAAAATGGATTTGACGCTTCCAACAATGGTTTTGAAATTCCCTTGTATTATTTAATTCTACTGTTTACTCTCTTGGTTTATGGGAGCGGAAAGCTAAGTCTGGATTACCTTATAAGCAAACGCAGGATAAAAAAAGAGTCCCTTGTCATTTCTTAATGGAAGCTAGGTTTTTAAGAATTGGACTACCATACAGTTTTTAAAAAAGCAGACAAAGACTTTGCCGTTAATTTTAGAGCCGGTTTACCGAACATCTGGCTTTCTCGGGTGCTCTTTCATTTTCAGAGCTGGTTCCCTGTATGTTTTTTTGGGGCAATCGTTGTTAAAGAATTAGAATCTTAAGCCCATGCCCACTTCAAACCAATTATGGAACAAACGGATGCGTGACTCTTTGATGGGGATAGAATTGAACTCGGTGGTGTAGATCACATTGGCAAAAAAATGATCGCCGTTATATCCTATTTGACCACGTGCCGTTGCGTAAGTGGGAATGTTCAGCCAAAAACGTTTGCGATTGGTTTGTGTGTAACTCTGAATTTGAAAACCGCTGCCGGCGAGTACCACCGGGGTAAAATGAAATTTCCGGATCACAAACTGGTAGCCACATCCAAAGGAAATGAGGGTGCTGGAGAAATTACCGTATTTGAGTTTGTCAAGGTTAGGATAAAATGCGCCTTGTCCCGCAGGAACAAAACTGGTGTCCGCGTCAATACGCTGGTAGCGTTCAGAAAAACTCATTAAAAAAGAACCTGCTCCTTTTTTCTGTCTCTCTCCCTGCGCAAAAGCCGCGTTCATAGAGAAATTCCGGTTAAAGTTAAAGCCAAGGTTAATACCGGCTTCAACTATCCTTAAACCTTCCGATTTAGGATAACCCAGTGAATCTTTGTTCCAATCGGGATAGAACTTTTTATAGTTGCTGAGGTAAAATCCTTTGTAATCTCTGTAAAACAAACCCCAGTGTACGATCCGCCCCTGAATGTTAATATTGATGTTTCTGTATTTCGGGATACCGTAATTTTTTTTGTGGGCTTCGCTGGCTGGCAACTGAATGGCCGCTGAAATGTACACCTTCTTTATTTTTACAGACAGGCCTACTACTCCGGGTTGCGCGGGCAGATAAATAAATTTTTCTCCTGCCCCGGAGAGCCGGTTGGTGACATTGATAGATACTTGCGGATACACAAACCGGGGACGGATAAGAAAGTTCTTTGGAAACACCTCGATGTTTTCAGGCGGTGTTTTTTCTTTTTTCTTTTTTTCTTTTTTTACTTGGTCGTCTTTCCTGTTCTTTTTCTGACCGTAAGACGCAAGGCCACTTAGCAGCAGGAATGTAACTATGAGAAGCCTTGGTGACATACAGTTACAAACATAAAAAATAATTTTGATATGAGAAGGGAACCAGGACTGAGGCGATGCTGAACGACTTAATCATGATTCATTTTTGTCGCCTCCTGATTCTTGTCTATTGCGGCAAGATTAAATTGTCATTTTCATCAAACTCCCAGAAGGGATTGTGAGCTACTTCAAAAATGTGCCCGTCAGGATCTTTAAAATAACCACTGTATCCTCCCCAAAATACCCGTTGACCTGTTTTCAGAATGATTGCGCCCGCGGTTTCCGCTTTCTGTAAAACGGCATCTACCTCCTTTTCGTCTTTTGCATTGTAGGATAGGGTGATGCCCGAAAAACCACTCCCTTTTTCGCTCACGGTAACGTCTTCCGCAAGTGCTTTACGGGGATAAATTCCCAGCACTATTCCTCCGAGTGGAAAAAAGGCAATGTCGTCCTGACTGGCAGATGATTTTTTCCAGCCGAGTCCTTTTTCGTAAAAGTTCAAGGCTTTTTTAAAGTCGTTTACACCGAGGGTGATCAGGTTTAATTTTTGTCTCATGACTAAGGGTTTAAGTAAAGATGTCCGGTCAAATATCGGAAATATTCCGGCGGACTTTTATGATTTTTATTAGGTTTCTTAAAAAATCACTCTGAAAATCAGTTAATTAATCATTTGTATTAATCATTTGATTAAAATGTTTGATTAATTCGAAAATGTTGTTTTACCTTTGTCTGGAATTTACAACTCAGCTGTATGGCAAAAAAAAATAAGATAGAAACGGATACTTCGGCGGAAGAAAAAATAAAGGAAGCTGCCAGGAAAGTGTTTAGTAAAAAGGGGTATGCTGCTACCCGCACGCGGGATATTGCGGAAGAAGCGGGTCTTAATCTGGCTTTGCTGAATTATTATTTCCGCAGTAAAGAAAAACTTTTTGAGTTGATCATGATGGAAAAGATTCAGCGTTTGTTTGGTGTATTGGCGCCAACGTTAAGTGATACCACTACCACGCTGGACAAAAAACTGGAAATTGTAGCCATTAATTACATCGATATGCTGGGTGAATTGCCGGATCTTCCTTTGTTTGTTCTTAGCGAGATTCGCAACAATCCTGAACGTTTTGCAAGTAAAATGCCGGTTGGAAAGTTGCTGAAGGAGTCTCATTTTGTGAAACAGCTGAAAGAAGAGCGTCCCGACATACATCCTCTTCAGTTTTTGATGAGTGTGCTGGGGATGTTACTTTTTCCTTTTATTGCCCGCCCGTTGTTTTCAACTACTGGTGCCCTGTCCACCAAAGAATTTGAACTGCTCATGGAGGAACGTAAACGTCTGGTGCCAAAATGGGTGAAAGCCATACTGAAAGCAAAATAATTTTTTTTGCAAACAAATTAAACAAATGATTAAACTAAATTCTTAAATCCGGAAACCATGAAAATAAAACTCAGTGTCCTGTTTTTATTGCTCCTGGCATACATCAAGGTTCACTCCCAGAAGTCTCTGACCCTGGAGGAGTGTTACAGTCTTTCTAAACAAAATTATCCCTTGATTAAACAAAGGGAGCTTATTCAGAAAAGCAGGGAGTATTCCGTACAAAATGCTTCGAGGTCTTATTTGCCGCAGATTGCGATAAACGGGCAGGCTACTTATCAATCTGATGTAACGTCGCTCCCGATTAAATTACCGGGCGTAGAAGTGCCGTCCCTGAACAAGGATCAGTATAGAATTTATGCGGAACTGAACCAGACGTTGTACGACGGTGGAATGATTCAACAACAAAAGAGACTTCAGGAAGCCAATGCTGTGGTAGAAGATCAAAAGTTGGAAGTGGAACTCTACAAATTAAAAGAACGTGTGAATCAATTGTTTTTTGGGATACTCCTAATT
>CAZMHW010000299.1:0-5092 GCA_964566105.1 uncultured Akkermansia sp. | reverse complement strand
GTACTTGTTGGCGTTGATGCTAATGAAAACGATATATACAATGGTGTACTCGGGGATCGATCTATAAAATGTCCTCCAACTTGTGGTGCTACTAATCCGTTAAACGGTTAAGAACGCATTCAATTGTTTGATATCCTAACCTATATCTCCATTATAAGTGGGCTTGTTCCACTTATTTGCTCCATCCTTAGAATTAAAGCTCTCAATACCGAATTGAGAGCTTTATTTATTTATTTGTCCTTTACCCTTATTGCCGAAACAGTAAGTTACTTTTTATCAAAAAACCACATTCCGAATTACTTTGTCCAAAATGCTTATACATTTATCGAATGTTCAACTATAGTATTTATTTATCATCAAAAGTTTAACATTAGGAATATTCGTCTATTTATAAAACTTCTTTACTTTGTTTTTTTTGTGCTCTGTTTATACCGTTTCTTGATTAGAGGTGGTTTTAACCAAGCCGATAGCGCACTTTCAACCTACGAATCATGTTTAGTCATATTCCTAGCCCTATTCTATTTCTATAACGAGATGAAAGAACTTAATGTCCCCAGGTTAACCGAGCATCACTTTTTTTGGATAAATTCAGCATTCCTACTCTATTTTCTTGGCGCTTTTGCATTTTTCCTTTTTAACGACTATATCGAAAGGTTACCTTTATCTATTTATCACTGGGTATATGGAATACAATTAATCGTCAATATTTGTTATAACATACTTTTGTCTATAGGTATATGGAAAATCAAACAGAAATAGGAATACTAGTTGCAGCAGTTTGTCTAGCCATGCTTTCAATTGGTCTTGGCATTATCACCTTTATGAATGTGCATAGAAAAAAAATACTTGAGAAGGAATCCAGAATACGGGAAATAGAAACTGAAAAGAAAATAGAAATTTTTAAAGCATCCACCCAGGCAGAAGAAAAGCAAAAGGTCAAAATCGCAAGGGACTTACATGATGGCATTAGTCCTTCTTTAAGCGCAGTTATAAGGAGTCTCGATAAGAATATTAAAGATTTTGATACTGGTAAATTCAATCTGGAGCGTTTAAAAGAAGATTTAAATACTATCGAACTGGCCAAGGACAATTTAAGAACTATTTCACATGACCTTATTCCGCCAAATATACTAAGCTATGGATTAATAAAAGCTTTGAATTACCACATGAACACGATCAGGGATCTCTCTGAAAGTAAAGCGGACTTCGAGAATAAAACTCAATTTGGAGAAACAATTCCATTTACAAAAACCGATGAATTAAATATTTTTAGAATTTGTCTGGAGATCCTAAACAATTTGATGAAACACGCCAAATATAACTATCTAAAAGTAACAGTAGAAAGTGATGAAGAAAACCTTATTATTGACTTTATGCACGATGGAAAAGGAATTACAAATAATGAAGTACATTTGCTAAGGGAAACCGCAAAAGGAGTCGGACTTAATTCGATATTTTCCAGAGCTATGTTGATGAATTGTTCCATTGACTATACTGTAGAACGGGAAATGGCATTAGTGAATTTAAAAATACCCTTCAGTATATGAAAGGACAGATACAAATAGGCATCATTGAGGATCATAGTATTGTTCGCGCTGGGCTGGTGGCCATGCTAAAGGAGTTTAACAGGATCAATATATTATTTGATGTAAGTAATGGTCTTGAATTACTGGATAAACTTAAAACAACCAAACCTGACATCATACTCCTGGACATTGAAATGCCTGTTATGGATGGCAGGGCGGCACTAGAAAAAATAAAAAGAAAATACCCAAAATTAAAAGTTATAATAATTACTGCCTTCTCAGAACACGCTCATATAGTTGAATTTATAAAAATGGGCGTTAATTCCTTTCTCCCGAAAGATTGTAAGATTGACGAATTGACTCAAGCAATCTATTCCGTTCACGAAAACGGAACCTATTTTGACCGCCACGTCTCAACTGTTATTGCCAGGGAACTTGCAGAACCGACCATTAACAATACAATTGATGAAACTGGTCTTTCGAAGCAAGAAATTGAAATAATAAAACTAATCTGTGAAGATAAAACCAGCAAAGAAATTGCGAATATTCTTTCGCTTAGTCTAAAAACAATCGAATTTCACCGTTCCAAAATCTTGCGTAAAACCAACTCCAAAAATATTGCCGCACTGGTCAAATACGCTTTGCATAATAAGATTATAAAATTACCGAGCTAGGTGCTAGTTTAAAGCCTACCTTAAATCTATCTGACCAATTTGTAGTCTCCATTATCCGAGCTCCCGCCCACAATAAATGAGCCTGTACCAATTGAATTTTATCAGTGGGGTCAAACTTATTCCTTACCTTTTTATTTACCTTACCTGTTACCTCAAACTCAAATAACCGATCATTACATTTAAGGTTAACGTTAAAAGAGGTCACCCTACTTTGAAACATAAAATCTATAATCTCGATACAGCTTTTATAAACCCTTATATCCCTAATATTGCCAAACAGTTCTTTTTGTTCCGGATCAAACTGTATGTCAACAACAATGGGATGATTTTTCTGATAGTCAATAATGTATTGTTTTACACCAACCAAAACACCCGAAAGCTTCATCATAGAGGGGAAAATCCTAGTTCTTAATTCTTGAAGAACTTTTAGATACTCGCTTATCTGCTGTCTTTGCATATCAATAACGCTTAAATCCAATTTTCCATTTTCCAAAGCCTTTTCCTGTAGCTGAATCGACTGACTTAAAATCAACAGATATTCTTTACTGGAGTGGAGTTCTTTTCCTATAACTTCTCGTTCTGAATATAGCTCGTTAATAAGGCGCTTCAGCAAGTCTGTTTTTTTGGGGTTGCGCAGTTGAGGCATAGGGCAGGTGTTATTTTAATAGTAATTCATTTTTATATCCAAGGTATTCCAAACCCTCCTTAGCACAATATCCGGCAAATTCAGATGCGTTTTTACATTTTGTTTTCTCATACACTCTAGCTCTTGCCCCCTCAACCGTTCTTGATGAAATATTTAAAAATGTTGCGATTTGTTTGCTCGTCTTACCCGCCAATAGATACGGAATAATTTTTACCTCTCTTGGCGTAAAAATGGAATTGAAGCCATTAGGGAAATTATCATAACCTTCTGCGTAAAAAACCCTTTTAATTGTATTTGCCACCGTTTTAATGTCCGAATTTTTGGTAAGGAAAGCATTTACACCCTTTGCTTTAAAATCCTCTATTAAACATTCCTCCGTGAAAGAAGTCAGGACGACAACTTTTAAGTGCGGATACCTTCTTTTAATTTCTTTTAGAGCGAGATTGCCATCCATCCCAGGCATTTCAAGATCAAGCAGAACAATATCTGGCATGACCTTTTCAAGCAAATTCAAAAGATCATATCCATTTATTGCTTCACCAATCACATCTATCCCCTCGCCTTTAAGCATACCGCTTATACTTTCACGTGTAAGTTTTTGATCGTCGGTATGAATTACTTTTATTCTGTAGTCCATGGTAAGAAATTTAGATTGAAAATGTAACGTAGAACTTTGAGTATTATTCTACGAAAGTAAAATGAAAGTTTTTCTTTCGGAAATTAAAATTAGGGTTTACCCTCAATTTGCTGGAAATACCCTAATAATAGGGTATTTATACGCTATACTTTAACATTTGAATAGGGTATTTCTACGCTATCCACTAATGTGAGAAGCAATATCTTTGCTCCATACCAGCAGGTTATATCCACTGGCGGTCAAAAGTCAAAATACAGGCATAATTTTAACTTACCACCTAAAAAAAGGCAAATGAAAAACAAAAACTATTTTTTGATATTGCTCTTACTAACAATTTCTATGGTAAGATCTCAAGTTGTTCCTAATAAAGACTGCGTCATGTACTACAGTTCTCAGGATACCATCGAAAATGTAACTAACGATATGGATACCAATAACACCACAACTCCATTTTGAGATTTTTAAGTTTAATATCATTAACCCACTAACTAATCACTATGAAAAAAACAATTGCCATTTTGCTCATGCTTTTAGCATTAATTCGTATTGAAAAATACAAAGCTCAAGGTTCAAATAATTTAGGTTTAACTCCAATTTCTCCTGGTGGTTATTTCGACAGAGTTTTTGATAAAGATGGAAGAGAACATTCTTTGAGAGATTTGCAGGTAAGATTGGATGATTCTCAAAACACTATTCAGGTTTCAAGTACTACAACTTGTAGCGCTGGATTTTTTAATGTTTATTTTGCAAATGGTTCAGGTATGGAATCTACGACAATCCAGGCACACATTGATAGACGAGTGTTAGTCTGCCACATCCTAGAAAATGTTTCAGGACTTTTGGGTGGTTGGTCAAGCTGGCCTGCTAACGTTAAAGTTAATATGCTTGTTGATGATATAACTAATTATGGGGTACCAACCCCCTCAACGAGTGGAGTACTTGGACTTGCAACCAGTTTTTATGCATTTCCAAATAATCCAACGAGTTCAAATCCAGGAATCGCTGAAAATATGCTTCAGAAAACTATCAAAAGTAAACAAGATGCCTGGACAAATTTAATTTCACCAGTTGTTTCCTCAGGTGGTGCTGGCTATTATCATGGTGCAATGGCATTCAATTTTCAAAACCCTCTCTTCAATTGGTTTACCAATTATACAGGTGGTTTAGCCGCTACAAATCAACTGGATTTATATACAGTAATTCTACATGAAATCACGCACGCTTTAGGTTTTGCATCTCTAATAAATAATACGGGCGTGTCTAAATTTGGTTCATTTAATAATTACTATTCTACATATGACCAATTTCTTTATGATAAAAATCACAATCCTCTCCTAACAAGTAGCGGTTGTTCTTCTCAATATGGTCTTAGCTTCACTTCTAGTACCTTAAATCTAGCTCCGGGGTGTACGAGTGTTTCTCCTACAAATTCCACTAATTGCACAAATGCTTGTTTATACAATAGTAGTAATATATCTTGGATGCCAGTTTATACTCCCGAATGTTACCTCGCAGGAAGCACTTTAAGTCACTTCGAAGATATGTGTTACCCTACGATTAGCTCACCTTATGGAAATGATTTATACTTTACAATGAGCAATGCAAATGG
>CAZMHW010000298.1:0-5100 GCA_964566105.1 uncultured Akkermansia sp. | reverse complement strand
TCCCGCAAAATTTCAGATCACTCCAGATCACTCATCATTACATGAGTGTTGGCTGCCAGCACTGTTATTACACCGGTTACAAAGGCCGGAAAGCGATTTACGAAGTTATTAACGTTACCAAAGAACTGGCGGAGCATATTAAACACAATGCAACAGAAATTGACGCTTACATGAAACTGAATAAAATTGATAAGCTGGCAGAAAACGCGCTGAAACTATTTTGCAGCGGCGATACCAGTCTCGAAGAAGTTTATCCGTTTTTGCTAAGTGAGTCCTGAAAACAAACACATGAAAAAAAATAGTTTACATAACCCAACACACTAACCATGAAGAAGCTAATTTTAGTATCATTGATAGTTCTTTCTGGTTATCTGTCAAGAGCCCAGGATCGTTTTGACCTGCTGGATGAAAAACTAATCCAACTGGCAAAAAATTATCCGGGAATCAACGAACAAGTAGATCTGTCGATGAATGGCGCTACCATACAGGAATACATCAAAACCATCGGCATCACAAATAACATCAACGTCAACGTTGATCCTTCCCTCGATATTAAATTATCAACCAGCTTTAGTAAAGTCACCGCCAAAGATGTGTTTCTCTTTTTATGCAAACGTTACGACCTCGATATTTTATTTGTGGGTCCCATCATTACTTTTTCCAAATACACTCCCCCACCCGCCCCGGTGGTTGAAAAAAAAGTCAGCGCCAAAAAACTGGACATCCGCTATGAAAAAACCGCTGACCTCCTTAACTACGATCTGATGAATGACACGCTGGGCAATGTGTGTAAAGAGATCACCAAACAAAGTGGAAAAAACATCATTTTTTCGCCGGAGCTCGCCAATAAAACAGTAAGTGGTTTTATGCAGGCTGCACCAATGAACTCGGCACTAGAGAAACTAGCCTTTGCCAACGACATGAAGGTGAGTAAAACACCCGATGATTTTTATGTCTTTGAAAAAAAGCAGGTGGTTGTAAACCAACAAAATAATCCGGATGCCAATTCAACTCCGTTTGGAAGTCTTACCCAATCAAACAACCAGGCCAGTGCCAATAAAAATTCAAAAATAAAAATAGTAGACGGGCTCATCAGCATGGACGTTCAAAACATGCCCATCAATGAAATTGTGAACGGTGTTTCCAAGGAATTGGGTAAAAACTACTTTCTCTTCAGCGACCTCAAGGGCAACGCGTCACTGAAAGTAGACGAAGCCCCGTATGAAGAATTTTTAAAACTTTTGTTCAATGGTACCGAACTTACGTTTAAGAAAGAAGGCAGCACCTACTTATTCGGAGACAGAAACCTGGAGGGTTTACGCCAGAGCAAACTCATTACCTTAAAAAACAGAACCATTGAAAAAATGGTAGATTTTATTCCCGCCGATCTCAAGAAAGGAATTGAAGTAAAAGTATTTGAAGATCTCAACGGCATTATTGTAAGCGGTTCTCAACCGCGCATCAACGAACTGGAAGCCTTCATCCGGCAGATCGATGTGGTGGTACCTATGGTGCACATCGAGGTGATCATTGCCAATGTTCAGAAAGGAAACACACTGGCCACAGGGATCTCTATGGGATTGGGAACAAAACCTGCCACTACCACCGGCAGCTTGCTTCCTGATTACAATGTGTCCCTTAATTCTCAATCCATTAATAATCTCATCAGCGGTATTAACGGATTTGGCGTGATAAATCTTGGCAACGTCACCCCTAATTTCTACATCAACCTGAAAGCCATGGAATCGGACAATGTTTTAAAACTACGTTCAACGCCTCAAATTGCAACACTTAACGGACACGAGGCGAAGCTTAGTATTGGTCAGACAGCTTATTACCTGGAGGTGAACAACAGTCTCGTGAATACCACTGGCGTTCAGCAAAATTTGCTCCAGGCCCAGAACTGGAAACCGGTAAATGCCGATCTTTCTATTTCGATTGATCCTCAGGTGTCAGGCGACGAACAAATCACCATGACCATCAACGTAAAACAGTCTACGTTTACCGGCAGGGTTGCTGCGACAGCTCCTCCCGGAACAACCAACAGAGATTTTCAATCTTTGGTGCGTGTAAAAAATGGCGACATGGTCATGCTGGGAGGTCTCGCTGAAAATGAAAGCAATATGACCGGCAGTGGCCTACCTCTGATCGCACGTATCCCCGTATTAAAATGGATCTTCGGACAACGTTCAAAAGCAAAAAGAGACGATAAACTAACCATTTTCATTAAACCAACAGTTATCTACAATTAAGATGTTCTGGGATAAATGGATACCAACAAAGTACTTCGCTAAATCGGAGATTTGCGCCGTGGAAATTTGTTTCGACGAGACAGAAGTGACTTATTATTATACCCTTCTTAAAACAAAAAACAATAAACTGGATATAAGCGCCTGCGGTACCTGTAGCAACGAATTACAACTTCCGGAATCTATTCTAAAAAATAAAATTCCATTGTTGCTCATTTTAAATGGCAAAGGCATCATTCTAAAAAAAACCACTCTGGATGAAACAGCGGATCAGCATCCGGATGAAATTCTCCGTCAGAATTTTCCGGCGCTCAACATGGAAGGATTTTATGCACAGCTGTACAGACAGGAAAACAACAGTGTCTTTATTTCACTCTGCCGCCGTGAACTTCTTGATCCACTTGTAAGCAGCCTTAAAACAAAAAAATACGATCTTGCCGCTGTTCTTATCGGGGCACCTGCTGTGATTGGCCTGCAACCTCTCTGGTCTAAGTTTAATTCAGTGACCACCAGCAGACACCTTGCCGAATTAACCAATGGAACACTCGATCTTCTCACGGCTCAAACTGAGACAAAACCAGGCTCATTAAAAATTGAAGATCTGAGTATCGATACCAGCCACACACTGGGTTTTGCCGGAGCCTTGAGCTACCTGATGCGAAGACAGATCGTTGAGAACACTACTCCGGAATTAATCACCTTGGCGAATCAACACACGGAACGAAACAAATTTCGTTTTTTGCTAATGCTCGTGGTTGGGATCGCCTTTTTCCTCGCCGCATTAAATGTGTTTTTTTACACCTCTTATTTTGACAAGAACAACAAACTGGAAACAGAGCTTTCGGTGTACCAGGGAAAATACGAACAGATAAATCAGTTACTCTCGGATTACCAGAAAAATAAAAACCTGTTTGAAAACGCAGGGGTACTGAACAAAAACAAATTAAGTGAATACGCGGACCGCATTGGTAAAACATTGCCAGATGAAATCAGTCTGAGCGAACTTTATTTTAATCCGAAAAAAGAAGAGGAAGACAGTGCAGACAGTTTGGTCACCTTTCAAACAAAAAGCATGGTGCTGAGAGGCAATTGCTCAAAAAGTTTCATAGTGAATGAGTGGATCAACGTTTTAAAAATGCAGAAGTTTATTAAAGAAGTAAGTCTGGAGAAATTTATTTACAACAACGAAGGGCTTTTACCAAATTTTGAAGTCAGACTGATTACGGAATAATGCTGGAAAAATTAAATTATAATCAAAAATGTTACCTCTTGTTCGGTGGTCTTCTCCTGTTCCTCTTTATTGGTTATCAGTTCAGTTTCTCTGATACCTTTGTTCTGGCTTCAGAAATTAAAAACAAGGAACAAAAATTAGGCTGGCTCAAGGAAAAAGAAAAAGAACTTCCTGCCCTCAAAGCTAAAATGCAGGAGTTTGAACAGGCTTATTCCAAAGGCGATTCAAGCGCGGTGCGTGACAAATTAACCGCCTACATTTCTGATTTCGCGGAAAAAAACAGCTGCCTGGTTACAGAGATTCCTGTAAACTCCTCGTTTAAAAATGAAAACCTGAACGTGCAAACCAACTCTTTTACAGTAAAAGGAAATTTTTACAATTTATTACGTTTACTTCACACCCTCGAAACAGATTACAAATACGTTTCCAAGATCATGTCCGCAAGATTTTTCTCTGTGAAGGATCTTCAGACAAAAAAGAAAAATTTATACCTCACCTTAATCACACAATCATTTGAACAAAATAAATAATCCGTATTCCATGAAAAAAACACTCTCCCTGCTTTTCGCGTCTCTGCTCTTATTCATCTGGAGTTGCCGTAAAGACTTTATAGTTGAAAACATCGATAAAAAAACGGTCACTGTTAACTCCCCTGCCAACAATACCGTTACAACCGTTAATCTTATCAGCTTCTGGTGGGAGGAATTGAACGGAGCGGAAAAATACAATCTGCAGATTGTAAAACCTTCCTTCGCCAATGCAGTTAGTTTATTGGTAGATACCAACGTAACTACTAACAAATTTAATTTCAACCTGAAGCCCGGAACATACCAGTGGCGTATTAAAGCTACGAATGCCGGGCATAGCACCGCGTACCAGACCTATGATATCCGGGTGGACACCACCTCCGACCTCACAGAGCAATTTGTAAATTTAATCAGTCCTATTAATAACAGCATTAGCGGAAACAAAGTAACCACGTTTACCTGGGGTACTATTACCGTTGCAAAAAAATACCGCGTGCAGATCACTTCCGCCACATCTCTGGTGTTAGATACCACCTTGATTGCAAAAACCAGCCTTACCTATACATTGCCCGCCGCCAAAAGCAGTACCACTGCTTATAGCTGGAATGTAAAAGCGATCAACGATGCCAGTGAATCTCAATTCAACACGAATTCTTACACGTTAACTATTGACCTCAAAGGACCCGGCGTTCCAATACCCACCACACCATTGATTGGAACTCTGGTGACCAATACAGATTCTCTGAGATGGACACATGCCACCGATACGAAATACGACAGTGTTTATGTGGCCGACGATTCCCTCTTTCAAACCAATTTAGTGCAACTTTGGTACAATGTAAATAAAGCAGCGATTGCAGAATTTAATAAACCTGCAAGTCCCGTAGGATCTTATTATTGGTGGAAAATCCGTTCGTTTGACCTGTTTGGAAATCCATCTTCTTACAGTGCAGTGCGAAAATTTAAAATCGGTCCCTAACCATGCTTAAAAACAAGAAAGCGGTTTATATTTTAATACCTCTCAATCTCTTGATCTGGGGCTTTTTTGTGTATAGGTTCTATTCGGCCTACACAGATTCGGATACCTCTATGC
>CAZMHW010000297.1:0-5113 GCA_964566105.1 uncultured Akkermansia sp. | reverse complement strand
GGCATTAGCGGTACAGCCACCCGCAAAGGTCGGTGTAGGTGCTGCGAAATTTACCTGTTGGCAAGTTACGGTTGATGTTAATGGGCCAATAATTGGACGAACATAAGGGTTAATGAAACCTGGTAAACCTGATTTTGGTATTCTTGAAGATCCAACGCTTTGCCCGTTAAGAACAAAATTCATGGCAGCACCTGAGGCGTTAGGATTATTTATAACACTGATGCTATACGTTGCAGCAGTTGCTGATGGTTGCGCCGTTAAATAAATCTTTCCGTCGATAGCTCTCTGTAACGCTCCGGACCCAAAAGTTGTACTTGAACCACAAGCAAGAGAATATTGCGAAGCGACAATAGCAGAATTCGTACCCGCACACAGATCCCATTGGAAAAGATAGCAAGTAGGAGTAATACCTGTAGGAAGGGTACTTCCATAGATTTTTTTACCATCTGGCGAAAATTCTACCCCATAAGCACCATTGGCCTGATTGAGTTGCAAGGAGTTGGAAACAACGCCTGTACCCGGATCAAAATCAAAAAGATAAAAGCCAGATAAGCCCGAAGAGCTCGGAACCGAGTTCGTGTACTGCGACATTGCAAGTGTTTTGCCACTAGGAGAAATTTTAAATAAACCTATATTCGCACCACCAGAACCCATTGGAGTTGGACCTCCCGAAGAAAGAACAGGGCTTGCTGAAAGTCCGTTGCCGTCAAGTAATAAAGTACGAAACTGATTGGTGTTAAAATCATGCGTTATAAGCCATACATCTTTCCCATTGCAGTGCCTTACTAAAGACAAATGTTCGCAACCCGGTTGATAGATTTGAGCGTTTTTTGTGGTTACTGAACCCATGCCTGCCGCCAGGCTCATATCTACGATAGAATAACTCAGCCATGAGCCTGTTATGGTCGTAAAAACGTAGTAGAGATTAGGGTGTCCGGGTTGTTGTACAATATTAACTCCTTTGTTTTGTATGGGTAAACCCGAACCGTTGGCCATAGCTGTATGGGAACTATTATAGATTGTCCAACCATCAGTGTAAAATAAAAGATTCCCCGTGTTATCACTTATAGATGCACACCCGCTTCCAGCGACAAAATTGGTATTGGCATTGTTTAAAACTGTTGGAGGTGAAGTTGAAAAATCCAGACCTGCGCCGTATTGTCCAAAATACCATTTACTGAACTCGTTTTGCGAGTTCAGTAAATGGGCATTGATTAGAAGAGAAAAAATAATGATCTTTTTAAATGCTTTCATAATTAAGGGTATATTGAATACTGCAAGTTAAGAATTAATTCGTTTTGATTAACTTTTTACGAATAATTTTATTCTCTTTTTGTAGCTCGACAACATACACAGAAGCAGGTATAGCAGTCAGATCAGCTTGATATTCAGCTCCTCCTTTGAAGGTGTCACTGTAAACAACTAGCCCTCTCAAGTCTATAATCCTAATAGTACAAGTACTGGTAGCATCTGCATAAAACACGTTCAAACTTCCGTTGGTTGGATTAGGGTACATTTTAATTGCATCGTCTTCAAACAAACTCTTACCATCTTTAGTTGTAAGCCCGTTAGCATTTTGTATCCTCCAACTTGGTACATACGCCGTATTGTTTTGCGCACAATCCAGGTTTGCTTGAAGATGAACGATACCATTTGGCGAATTTATAGCACCGCTCTGATTATAATCTACGCCGTTAACAGCAATATTCATTGCTGGTGAGTACCCTGCTAAAGGAACAACATATAAAGGTGACAAGAGAGCGTTACTATTTTCAACATAAGTTTCATAAGAAGCAGTCCCTCCGGGATTCCAAACATTACAATTCGGCGCACCAAACTCCCAGAAATTATCACATCCAACAGCAGGGGTTCCTTGTTGACCAATTGCACCATTGTTAGTGAGGGCCAGACCTCCAAATTCGTTACACATGTGATTGGCACTCCAAATAGTTCCGGTATTACTTCCTTCAAATTGAAAACCAAAACGACTGTTTGTGGTGAAATTACAATGTACATTTGGCGAACCGATACCTTGATTTAGTTCGCAATATACCAGAGACACATTATTAGGTGCGCCAGAACCCATCGCTTCAAGGGTATTGGTAGAAATAGTTTTGTTATCAGTACTATTAAATAAACCAATACCATAACCAAATTGTGGGTTACCGGGGCTACCGAAGGTCAAATCGTCTTCAACATACACAGAGTTACCTTCTACGGCCAGTGGGCAATCTTCCATAGTTTCAATATGTACCCCTCTGTAAACCCTGTCCATTCTGTTATAGACTATGTTCGCATTTTTAATACCTGGGTTTTGCGGTGAATTTACCCAACCTGTTGTAATTGGCGTTAATACCTGGATAGCTTCGAACATGGCCTCAGAGGAGTTTGGGGTACCCCCGCTATATAGTGTGCTACTCAATACTTCAGGGCCAAAATAATTTTGATCTACATAGAGTAAATCGGCATAAATGCCATAGCCCAAACTATTACCGGTCATGTCATAGGGTTGTGGCGTATTAACTGTTGGTGTGTTTAAACTAAAACCAACTTGAAGGTTATTAAATTCGCAACCATGCACATAATGCCAAAAACGGTTGGTATTGGAATAAATACCATACTGTCCCGGTATTGTTGGAACCATCCAGTTAAACACATTTTGAGAACTTCTAAACACAGAGCCCATAATGTAAAGATTATATACGTTGTTTGCGTTAATACCTTTTGGACAATCCCAGAATTTTGCACCAAATCCACTGCCGGGTAAAAATTGCAAACCTGCATTTCTTAAACCCGTGGTTTTATGGTCAACTCCGTTACCGCCGTAAATACCATTTGCAGTATTATATATTTGCATATTTTGAAAGACCATGCTACGTGAAAAGAAACTTGCATCCGTAATTTCGATACCCGTACCTAATCCGTCAAATAAATTGAAGTCGCCGCTAATTGAAGCAGGCGGGCTAACAGATAGAACTACCTGACCTGCGTTAGAAGTAGCATCGTTCGGGTCTCCAATGTTCTCGATCTGGATTCCGATGTGCCCCGGTTGATTACCGTAAGGAGCTTTTAAAACCGCTTGTTGCCCATTAGGGAAAGTGTAAGGTGGAAATAAACCAGTTACAGGATTACTCGCCACTTTAATTCCTCCGCCTGTCATACTTGAACTAGACCAGGTAGGTGTTGCAGGGAAAGTGGTGTATTGCAGATTTCTGCTGGAGAAAACACAGCCGTTAATACCCAGGCTGAATCCACTGATTAGCGGATTTGAGTTGCTGATACGAATGCCTATTCTGTTTTTATTAAACACAATGCCTTCAATTAAAATAGGCATATATGCGGCAGACGGTTGTGTCTGAATATTGTCCAGTTCTATACCGATAAGAGCGTCTTCAATCATACTGTTAGCAGGGTTGACAGAACTTGAAGGCGTTCGTACGGAACCACCATCAAGAATTTTAATACCCTGCCACATAGTATTGCTGCACCCAAATAAATGCGCATGATCGAGGGTTAAGATCGTACCACTTGGCACAGTGATCTGCACTCCCGGTGTGATCCAAACCTCTGCGTTCTGGAAAGTAGTGTTAGCCGTAAGCGTCATGCTTGAATTGAGCAAATACGAGTTGTTTGTAAAATTGCCCCCCAAGCCCGCTATCGTGACGAGGCTACTGGTGGCACTGGCCGTTGGGTTAGTACAACAATTGGTTTGTACTGTAACGGAAACAAGAGAATTTGTTGGACAACCAAACGTTCCGGTTGGAGTTGCACTGACATTGTAAACGGTAGTCACATTTGGACAAACGTTTATGTTTGGACTATTACTAATATTTGAACCACCAAGAGACCATGTACAGGTAAAAGTCGTAACAGTGGATGTAACACTAATGTTTGTGCAAGATGCTGAACTTGCACAAAGTACAGGATTACTTATTATCAAATCAATAGGTACTCCTGGACAAAGAACAAAAGTCGTACACTTCACACAGCCGTTAGCGGCTTTTCCACAGACCTGAATGCTAGTACAAGAAGTTGCGTTTAGAGTAATGGATGGTGTTGCATTAATTACTGTATTTGGGCTTCCAAAAATAGTCCAAACATAGCTGCTCGGTAGAGCACCAGTGGCGGTTAAGGTATTAGTAATTCCCGGGCAGAGGGCAGGCGGGTTAACTGTTACTGTTGGCGTAGGATTTACCAATACAGTCAAGGTTTTTGATGACGTACATCCTGTTGAGAAACTGCCAATAACTGTATAGACCGTAGTAGCAATCGGACTAACTACTATGCCCGATGCATTCGAGCCTCCTGGAAGCCAAGTGTAACTGGTTGCTCCGCTGGCATTCAAATTAGAAGTGCTTCCACTGCACATTAATGAAGGAGAGGCTGTTACGGTAAGACTTGGTTTTGGATTTACCTGGATATTTATGGTTTTCGTAGTCGTGCAACCTGCGGCGGATGTGCCAATCAAACTATACAACGTAGTTACAGGTGGCGAAAAATTTATTGGAGTATTAAGAAATGCTGGGACGTTACCCGGCTGCCATTTATAAGTAACAGCATTTCCACCAGGCCACATGCCCACATTCTGTCCTTGACATATAACTGTGCCAGTGGAATTGAGCATAACAATTGGCTTTTGGGAGACTGGGATAAAGACTGTTTTTGTGTAAGTACAACCGGCACTTGTTTTTCCAATGAGTTTATAGGTGGTGTTTACACTTGGGCAAACTGTTATTACAGGACCGGTTCCAATTGGGATATTTGTTGCGCCGGTCCAGGTGTATGTTTGCGCTCCGCTTCCGGTTAAAGTAATACAATCGCCAATACATACAACTGTAGCCGAGGGAGTAATAGTAAGCTGCGGCGGTACCGTCACACTATAACCGCCGGTAGTGAGACACGACTTTCCATTGGGAGTAACACTACTGAAAACGGCTGTTAAAACTCCGCCTGTTGTGCCTGCAACGGGTGTTATGGTTCTACCCGTAAGACTTCCTGCACTCCAGGTTGGAATGTTGGTCCAGGAGTAAGTTACAGAAGCCGGAGCAGAAAGGGTTGGCGTAAATACATAAGTATTAGTTGAAGCGGCACAGGCAATAGAAGGGCCTGTGAT
>CAZMHW010000296.1:0-5151 GCA_964566105.1 uncultured Akkermansia sp. | reverse complement strand
CACTGTATTGGGATTTGCTGACAAGGATAATACCGGGTAAGCAGAAACTGTGACCGTGACCGGCAAACGCGGGCTAACACAATTTATAAGAGAGTGCGTGGCTTCCACATAAAAAGTAGTGGTGGTAGAAACAGCCAGGCCATAGGTGTTTCCCGTATGAATGGAAAGAGTTGAAGTTAAGTTCGGATACCAATTTACAAAAGATGAATTAAAAGCATTGACCGTTAACGTCAGACTGGCTGAATTTCCGCATACCACCGTATTCGTGACCGTGATGGTAGGATTTATAACCTTTAGCGTTAACGAACCCATGAGCGAACAATTCGCTGTGTTTGTCACAAGAACACTGTAGGTCGTATTGATTGTCGGGGAAATTGAAATACTGTTGCTGTTTGATCCGTTGCTCCAGGTATAAGAGCTGGCGGAAGTATTCAGAGACAAGATTGCGGTACTACCGAGGCATAAAGTCTGTTGTGAAGCAGAAAGATTCAACGTCACCTGACTTACTGAGATTGTTACAGAAACAGGAAGAGATGAACAATTGTTAACCGTAGCTGACACAGAATAGATTCCTGAAGCATTATTACTTGCACTCGTCAAAGTTGGGGACTGTAAGTTGGAGTTAAATCCCGACGGGCCAGACCAACTATAAAGCGCGCCCGCGGAGGAGTTGGCAGTTAAGTTAATTGCTTGTCCGGCACAGAGCAATGTATTTTGAGCTGATGCTGTTACCGACGGAATAGCGTTAACCACAACTGTTGCCTCGTTAGAACTTGCTGAAAGTGCATTATTGGTGCAGGTGGTTACCATGATAAAATAATAGGTGCCAGCGGAAAGGCCTGAGGACATATATTCCGGCGTATTAGATCCAATACCTCCGATTACGTTAGAATAGGTTCCACCAGATATTGTCGAAAATTTCCATTGATGTTGTAATCCAGTGCCGGGTGTATAGCCATTCGCTATCAGAGAAATGGTTTGTCCGGCGCATATGGAAAAAGTTAAAGGAGAAATTGAACCAGCCGATGCGGAAGAACAAGGTGTTACATTTTGATTGAACTCATCCGCTCCAAGGTCCGGGGCCGAACCTGAACCCGTATACCCGCTATTACCCTGACGGATTTGTGCATCGTAGTCGTCACTGATTCCAGAAAGATTGACGCCAGCGCTCTCAATTGGGCTCGCTACATTTGGCGTGATGTGCAGATAATTTTGCGAGGTACTTAAGCTGCTCATAAACGAAGGTAAGACAGAGATAGATTGTGCATCGCGCGGAGAAACCGCCGTTTGTAAATTAGATAAAGACTGGTAAGCTGTAGCGCCACTCTGCAAAAGAACGTTATTTGGCCCGGGTACACCGGCGTAAAACAAGTTAGTATTCGATACGGATGAATAGGTGCTAAGATTAGTTGAACTTCTTCTGAAAGCAGCAGAAACTCCCGTTCCTCCTGAAGATGTATTTACAAATATGTTATTCCTTAATGTGAGACTCGTTGTGGTAGAAGCAAACAGCGCATTGGAATTATAAATGCCGCTGAGTGCAGTCCCATTCAAAAAAACGGTATTGTAATAAGCGGCGACAAAGGTTCCACTGTTTATATAAATACCGTTGAGGGCGTTTGTAGCAGATGAATTGGGTGTGTATAGATTTCCAATACAATTATTCTGCAGATTTGTGTTTACAGCACCGGTAATATAGACACCGCTAACCACCCCCGTAGTGCTGGTGCAAGTCACATCACTAATTTTATTCTTATAAAAACTAATTCCCCCGGAACCTCCTCCCAGATATGCAGCATAGGCTAAACTTCCGGATGTATTTAAATACGAGATACTATTGGAATAAATCTGAACCGGTAAGGTGGGAGAAGAGATCCCAGCTATGTACAATCCATATAACGCCCCCTGCCGGTTAACTGACGTAATCGTATTTCCTGACACCGAAGAACCGGAAGCACTGGAAGCATCGCCAAGGTTATCCAGATAAAATCCGTAAAAGGCTCCGGAGCTGTTGATGGATATATCGGATAGAACATTATTTACAATGGCTTTTTTTGGATACGGGGCAACAGATCCATCGGTATTGTAAATACCGTAAAACAATCCGGTACCCGAAATACCCGCAGTGATATGAGAAAAGTTATTTCCACTCATGACCTGGGTGCAGGTAGAAGGAGATGCTCCATTGGAATAATACAAATACGTCACTCCGGCAGATCCCAGGCGTGTATAAGATGTTAGAATGCTATTGTTATTTACCGCTAAAAAAGACTGAGTACCCGTGTTATTGTGGATAAGGTATTCCGGGCCGGAATGATTCAGACTTAAATTGTTCCAGGTATTTCCATTGATGGAAACGGAATAGGAATCATTGGTATTGATTATAAAATAAAGATTGCCTGAGCCTGTGTTATTGAGATAATTGTAATTGGAGAAAGTGTTGTTATTCAAAAAGAGATTGGTGACATTTGTGCCATTGGCATTGTAGATCGAATATAAAGTACCTGTATAAGCCTGACTTCCCAGAAAATTAAAACTTAATCTGTTATCTGATATATTCACCTGATTAACTACCGCGCCATTGTTATAGATCAGATAATTAGCCCCACTGTTTGCACCTGTAGAATTATTCATAAGTGTGTTGCTCGCTATCGTCAAACAGGAAGGAGAAGCACTGTTCCAAATACCATAAAATGAGCCGGAGGTTGCGGTATTATAGCTACAATTGGAGATCAGGTTATTCGTAATGGTTATGGTGTTATTAGCAGCTGCCGATCCCGATGCATTTTCAATCGCAGAAACCTGCGCATTTGTTCCACCAGCGTGAAGGGTGAGCGTGTTGTTTCCAATGGTAGCATTCGCACTCGCTGCATTGAACAAATATATTCCCCTAAGTGTTGCGGCATGATCCAGTCCAACACCGGTGTTGTTATTAATAATATTGTAACTAACATTTAAGTCATACTGAGCCTGAGCTCTTATACCTAACGCTGCATTAGTTACCCCACCTCCGCCAAAATCCAGAACGGCATTTCCGGTAAGACTGGCAGATCCTCCCACGTCATTTCCAACATCTACATAACTAAAAGGAGAGGTGTCTGCAAAACCAATGAGGGAAATTCCCACATTGCAGTTTTGAATCGTATTTGCATAGAATTTATTGTAAGAATGTGAACCGGAAGTTGCGCTTACAGTAATTACCGAATTGTGGACATTTGAAGTCGCATTTACCACATCTATTCCACGGGATCCGTCCGAAGCGGGTCCGGCACCTGTTGAATTATTAAGTCTTTTTAAAGTAATGGTGCAATTTTTTATTGTATTGTGCTGACAGCCATTCGAGCCATCTGCCTTAAAAAGACCGTAACCAAACTCCATAGTCTCGGGATTTGAAGCGTTCGTATCCAGGATATCAATGCCATCTATAGTGATGTAATCTGATCCAATCAGGCGCCAGACGCCGTCCTGATTCATAGACCCGGGTGTCCCAGAACCCCCTGAATAGGCCATTATCAATGGATTCGCTCCTACACCATTCTTTATAAACACAATGGGATTAACCGATGTACCGGTCGCTGTAAGAGAATATCCGCCGGAAGGAGCTGTTTCCGTGTATCCCGAAGCAACTGCGACAGTAAGAGCGCCCGAGATACCTTGTTGATTTAATGCACTCACCACCGACGTGATACTCGTATAAGTGCCAGGTACGCTCACCAAGCCTGACAATTGGGAAAATGTAAGAGAGGCTTTCATCAGAAGCAGAAGAAGTAAAATATGAGGTTTCATAAAACTGGTCTATAACCAAATTTAAATCTTACCTCACATTTCAACTATCTACTTTAGATAGGCATTCTGATTTATTAGATAAAACATCATTGACCAGACATGAAAATAAAAAGCCACTCTCTAAAGAGCGGCTTCTGTGCTATTGAAACAAAAAAATTACTCGATAATTAATTTATAGGTATGAATCGCATCGGCTTCGCAAACTTTGATAAAGTAGATTCCTTTCGCGAAAGCAGAGAGATCTATTGTCTCCGTAAGTGCGTTCAAACTTTTTTCTAAAACAATCGCACCTAAAGCATTTTGTACCTCTGCCTTTCTTACACTTGATGTTCGGAACTCCAATGAAACCAGACCGTGAGACGGATTTGGAAATATTCTTAAAGTTCCAATCTCCGTATTTCTCTGAGCAATACCAAGACAAGCATCCACCGTAACATTTACCGAGGCTGTATTAGAACAGTTATTTAAGTCGACCCCTGTAACATTGTAAACCGTAGAGATATTCGGGCTTACCGCAAAAATCGGCGAGTTCGAATTTCCGGGTAGCCAAGTAAAACTTACCGCCCCTGAAGCTTCAAATGTAACAGACTCTTCCGCGCATATTGTGGGAGAAGGCGGAGCAATGCTGATAACTGGTAAGGGATTCACTTTTACCAGAACAATTTTACTGGCCCAGCACCCAGATCCGTTATATCCGGTGACGTTATAACTGCTGCTGATACTCGGTGAAACAACAATACTAGAGCTGGTAGCACCTCCTCCCCACAAATAGGTGCTGGCACCCGAAGCGATCAAGGTAGCAGTTTGACCAAAACACAAAGAAGGAGGCGAAGAATTTGCTGTAACAGTTAAAGCAGGGCTGGATGCTAGTGTTATCGTTGTAAAACTATTCGGGCAGGTAGGATTAGTGCCAGTAACTGTGTAGGTAGTTCCTACAAAAGGAGCGACCACAATAACTGAACCCGTTGTACCTGTACTCCAGGTATAAGACGTTGCACCTGAAGCCGTCAAAGTTGCCGTATTTCCAAGACACACATTTGAGCTTGTAGAAACAATGTTAACCGTTGGCACGAGTATTACGTTAAGTGCCATACTCGCATTGGATGCACACTGACCATTTGAAAGCGTAGCCGTGTAAACTGTACTTACTGTCGGACTAGCTGTTACTGATCTGTTTGCTGAACTTGAAAGACCTGCCGAAGGACTCCAGGAATAGGTCCCGACCTGAATTCCATTTAATTTAAAATCAGGTCTCACAAAGCCAACATTTACATTAGATGTTGTTGCGGCCGCAATAGCACCTGCACTCTGATTATCGGCACGGTAAACCAGCGTACTTTGAAATCCTGTTGGACTATTGTATTG
>CAZMHW010000295.1:0-5162 GCA_964566105.1 uncultured Akkermansia sp. | reverse complement strand
AGTACTACGTAACCACCTTCTCCTTTGACGTATTTTTTAACGTGACGTAAATTGACGAGGTAAGAATTATGGATCCTGAAAAAATTAAAAGCGGAAAGAATATCTTCGTATTCCTTCAGGAGCCTTGAAACCATAATGCTGGAGCCATCAGTGAGGAGAATTTCTGTGTAACATTCATGAGCGGTACATTTCAGAATATCTTCGGTATTCAGCATTTGCAGTCCATCAAATACGGGAACGGATATTTTTGCCGAACGGGGGATAAGGGGAATTGAATTCCCTGTAGTAACAACACTGGAGGAATTTTCCTTAAAATTCAATGCGTTTTCATCGGCAGAAGGAAATTCGTTTGAATCGCTAACTTTTTGCAGAGTATCATTCATGGTTTCATGTATTAATTTTGCGGATACTTTTATAGAGCGCATGGGCATTTGATGGGTGCACAACTACCACAAATTTGGAGAATAGAAATGGATAAATGAAGAAAAGTTTTATGCTTAAACCGCATAAAGGACGGGCGATTCGGGACTAAACTGTTTTAGTTTTTTTACTTGAAAAATCATCGTAGTTCAAACGTATTTTTGAGACGACGAAGTTGAGTTCTTCTTCGCTGAAAATTATTTTTTCATTTGTTCCTTCAAAAAGCAAAACAAATTTAATTAACAGATTAGAGAGAGAGCGTGATTTAAAATTTTTAGAATTATCTGCTTCCGCTATCGCCAGAATTTGAATAAGGGAAGTTTCCAGAGCTTCCGCTATAAGTTTGAGTTGCCCGGGAGTGATGGTTGTTTCGCCCCTCTCCATACGACAATAAGTAGATTGGTCAACGCGCAGTTTTTCTGCCAGAGCCGATTGTTTAAGTTGTCTTAATTGCCTCAGCGCTTTTATGGTGCTGCAAATTTTATAATCATAGGGCAGGTGGCGCATAGTTTTGACTGGATATTTGGGTTTTCCGCTGTCGCTAATGAATTGGTAAAAGCTTCTTTCCGGGCGAGGATTATTTTTGAGATTCTTTTTTATTTTTTTCTTCTGCCAGGGCGGTTTGGCTTTCTTTTGGTGTTGGCTTTTGCTTACTGTTGAGTTTGGCCTGTGATTTTAACTGGCAGGTTAAACACATGGTATAGCCCTGATGTTGCGCTTCTTTTAAACTAATGGCAGAGCGGTTTCGACCCAATTGCACACAATTTTCCTGATGGTATTTTGTACCAGGACTGTTTATATAAACTGTTTGTGCATTTACTTTTGTAGCACAAATAAAGATCAAAATACAAAGAGCACCCAGGTGTTTTTTTAATTCGTTCATAACAGTAGTTTTAAGGATTGGTGTTTTCAATGGGATCCGCAAATAAATTCTTCCAATCCGCATCAATTTGGGCCAGGAGTTTTTTACGGGAATAACCTTCGTTGTACGTTAAGGCAATTTTTCTGATTTTGCGGGCATCGAGAGATTCGTTGTTTTTAATGTACGCGTAGGTCAGATCTACAGGAATCTCGATTTTTCCGTTGGAAAGCTGAATTGTAAAGCCGGCATCCTTGTTGATGTAGTGTGCTATATAAGTACCAATATCCGGATTAAGTTCCGCTGCCATGCGCGTAATCTTTTCAACGGCTTTTTGATATTTGTTCGTTTTGATCATTTATTCTTTCGCTTTTTGTTTGAGAGTATGAATGTGTTCTGTCAGTTCTTTACTAAAGCCGTCGAGTTCGTGAACAGAGTTCTTTAAGTACCCGATAATGCGCATGAGTTCTTCCTTGGTGTGTTCGCAGTAGTCTAATATTCCCGCAATGCCTTGAATTTGTGTGATGGGCTGGCGCAGTTTGTGTGACGTCATGAAGACCATTTCTTCAAGGCCCCGTATATATTCTTTTTTTTCCTGTTCCGCCTTCTTGCGTTCAGTAATGTCTATAGACAGAATCAGGAGACCTTCCGGAGTGGGTTGTATACTCAGTTCAAACCAGCCTTTACTGCCATCCGGGAAATCAAATTCATTTTCAAATTGCCGCGAAACGCGCGCGTTCATACACAACCTGAGCGTTTGAAACAGTTCTGTGTGTTCGATGCCCGGAAATTTTTCCATCATCGTAAAATTGATCAGTTCTTCCTTTTCACATTTA
Organism: uncultured Akkermansia sp.; assembly: GCA_964566105.1. Taxonomy (GTDB): domain Bacteria; phylum Bacteroidota; class Bacteroidia; order B-17B0; family Aurantibacillaceae; genus Aurantibacillus. The sequence goes on along the minus strand of CAZMHW010000295.1, from coordinate 3,047 downwards.
CTCTGGCGCGCTACGGTATTGTTCACATACACGTATTTCCAGTCAAAGCTGATAATCTGAAATCCTTCCATCATGTTATCCAGGGTATCGTGATAACGTTTTTCAGATTCGATTGCCCGTTGAAATGAATCCAGAAGTTCAATAACTTCTGTTTCTGTTTTGCCTTCTAAATCGGTGTAATGTTTCATACTTAAAAATTTAGGGTTAAGTTGTTTATTTTACCATCACTTCGGCAATTGCTCCTATTACCCAGGGTGCTGTTAAACTGTCAGCCTGTTTATGTGGCGTGTCGTTATTTAAGATGTCGTAAAGACAGTCAATTGAATTTACGGTTTCGTAAATGAGTGTATTAACACCTGTTGCCAGGTTATTGCTAAAATCCCAACCTGAAACAACGATCTTGTCGTATTGTGGACTCGTGATAGGGATGATCCAGTTAACCGATACGACAATTCTGTGGCCCGATTCCTGCATAAGGCGCGAGATGATTTCGGGACTTAAAGCGCTGTTATCAAATTTTTTGTAAGCCCTGATCTGGTCATAAAACTCAGGTCGGCTGAGTATTTCATTGGCTTTAGTAACTGCGGTTTTTACCCGTTTGATGTTGCCTTCGTATGAGAGATGCACATTTTTCATGATCTTTTTTTTGAATAAATGATTTATTAAATTTTAATACCGAGTACAAGAACATCGTCAATTTGTGGTTGACTCCCCATCCAGTCTTCGAATTTTTTTTGGAGTATTTTTTTTTGTTCCTCCATTTCCAAATGATAAATGGATAACAAGTTTTGTTGAAATTGGAGTGCCGAAAATTTTTTATTTTTTGTGCCACCAAATTGATTGTAGTAGCCATCACTGAATAAATAAATGGCGTCCCCCTTTTGTGTTTGAAGTGTGTGGTTTGAAAAACGTTGTAAGTGTTCGCCCGTATGGAAACCAATCGGAAAACGGTCGGGCGATATTTTGATGAGTTCATTGTTTCTCACCAGAAACATGGGACGCCTGGCACCTGCGTATTCAATAATGTTGTTTTCTTTGTTATACGCTATCATTGAAATTTCCAAACCATCTTTTACGCACCAGTTTCCTGAATTCTGACGAAGCATTTTGTAGATACCGTTACTTAGTTTGTTAAGAATTTCATCTGGCCTTGCTTCCGGAGTTTTTTGCAACGATTCGTTAAGAAGGTTATAACCCACAATACTGAGCAGGGCCCCCGGTACACCGTGTCCTGTGCAATCGGCAACCGCGAGGTATACTTTATCGTTGCATGTTTCTAACCAGTAAAAGTCGCCACTCACAATGGCTTTGGGTTTAAAAAGAACAAAGGAATTGGAAAAGGTTTTTTTGAGTAGTTCAGGTGTTGGAAGAATGGCATCCTGAATGCGTTTAGCGGAGTTTACACTGTCGAAAAGATCTTTGTGTTGAACTTCGATGAGCCGGTTTTGATTTTTTACCCGGCTGATGTCACTGAAAGAAGTAAGGATCAGATTTATGCCATTGATCGTAATAAGACAGGCATTCAGTAAGCAATAGATGGTGTGACCGTTTTTATGACGGCATTTGATCTCGTAATTTTCCAGTTTCCCTTTTTCTTTGAGCACAAGTTTAATGCGCTGTGACTCTTCGTCACTGACGAGACCTATAGTCCTTACATTCATGCCTACAAATTCGTTTCGCGTGTAACCAAATAAGTGTGAAAAATTCTCATTTGCTTCCACCAGAATCGAATCAATCGTAGAGAAACACATACCGCCCGGTGCCAGCTGAAATACTTTCAAAAATTCTTCTGTCATATTCACTGCTGGGTGAAAATGACTACGGAATGTTTGAGAAAATATTTTTTTTTGAAAGAGCCGCATTGTCGTATTTAAAATTTTTTGAGCCGGGGCAATCGTGTTAGTTGTTTATAAAAAGTAAGCCTGTAAAGCTTCACAACTAATTTCGGGCAATTAAAAACCGCTGTCAACGTATTCCTACGCAGTATTTTAATGGGTATTTCTACGCTAAATCAATGGGTATTTCTACGCTCTTTTTGTACTAAAAATGATTTAAATCACTGATAATCAATAAAAGCATGAGGAAAGTATGCAACAATTTTTGTTTTTAGTTTTAATAGAATGATATCTTCGCAAAACAATTATTAACCATTTAAACACTAATTTTATGAGTTTCACAGGAAAAGAAGACCACTCGATTCCATTGGCCACAGCTGCTCAATGGACAAAAAATTACCGCGATGCAAACCCTTCAAACGCTGTCAAAGGACATTTTTATGGTAAAGATGCAATTCAGGCTATCCTTACACAGTCAGATTGCGTAGGCATCAGAATTTATTATGCCATCGATGATAACGGTGCGAAGCAATTAGTTATTGTTGGGACAGATGCTAATGAAAATGATTTGTATAATGGATTGCTCGCGGAACGAGGCTTACCTTGTCCACCATATTCGGGAGCGGCAAATCCATTGAATAGCTAATTTAGTTATTTTGAGTATTTTTAAGACGGCGTAAGCCGTCTTTTTTCGTTTATGTCGAATCAGAAATTGTATTTAGTATTAACTTATTTTTCAAGTGGATTGTCATTTGTGACTCTGTTTTTTTCTTTACGGAGTTATAAATACATAACTAAATATATGATCCCTGTGTTTGCTTTGGCTTTGGCTAACGCATGACAGAAATGTTTGTTTTTATAGGTCTTAATGTCTATAAAGATTTAAATCCGGTAATCGTGCTTAAGTTTTTTACTGCAATTGAATTTACTTTAATAAGTTTTTTTTATGCAAGTTTTTTCAAACAATACTTCAAAGTTTATTGGTTTTATTTGGTTATCCCAGTGTTCTTAGCTCTAAACATAGTTGACTATAGGATCAGCGGTTCGAAATCTTCAGATAATCTTTCCGTGTCATTCGAGTCAATTTGTTTTATTCTTTATTCTTTGTTTCTTTTCTATTATGTATTAAAGAATTTATTGTTTGAAAATTTATTGACAACTTCCGTGTTTTGGGTAAACACAGCCATTCTATTTTATTTTGCAGGCAATATG
>CAZMHW010000294.1:0-5173 GCA_964566105.1 uncultured Akkermansia sp. | reverse complement strand
TCTTTTTTAAAATTTGATTAACATGAGTATCTTAGTTGTGCAACAAGCACAGCAAGCTAGCGTCATGCCGGCAAAGGGCATTTGGCATTTCGGCGGACATTAGTACATTTGAGAGTAGTTAAGCCGGCACGAACGCCAGCTTGCAGAACGTTATGTTCAATGCGCCCGGTGGACGAATTAACATTTCGGTTCGACAAGAACAGTTGTCTCGGTCGACAATTTTTTATTCATCTCGGCTCGACAAGAACATTAGCTTCACGGTTGACAATTGACCTCGTTTCTGACGTTCTTAAAATAATTTTCGGTTCGACAAATAGGGACAGTTTTTCGGTCTTTAGTTTATGGTGAAATTTCGGAGTGTTTATTTTTTTGCTTGCCGACCCTTTTTTCGGCTCCTTCGGAAGCCGCTAGAACAGCTATCGCCAATTTAGCACATTTGTTTTTGCAAGAGGCAGGCAAAAAGCAAATAAGCTAAATTCCAGCCGCACATAAGGATGTAGCGAAAACACAAAAAATAATTACATATAATGACAATCCAGTTGTAAAGCTTTACATTCTAAAAAATCAAGAAGAGTGTACAGTACTTTTTTGTTTGTTTGATAGTAAGTTTGATTAGAAACAATTTCTTGTTCAGACTGAACATAATTCGTAGTATTTATAAGCTCATTTTTGCCATAATACAACATTTCCAAAACATCTTTTTCAGTAACCTCTAAATGAAACTGTAAGCCAACTACATTTTTTTTATAAAGAAACGCTTGATTTTTGCATGCCATACTACTGGCCAAATGAATGGCATTTTTAGGCATTTCAAATGTTTCTCCATGCCAATGAAATACTTTATGATTTTTGGGAATTAAATTCACTAAAGGATTTAATTTTGTCTCGGAGGTCTGAATAGGAAACCAACCTATTTCTCTTTCATCATTTGTATACACTTTTGCCTCTAAAACATTTGCTATTAATTGCGCTCCAAGGCAAATACCCAAAACGGTTTTATTCTGCTCTATTGCTTTTTTAATAAAATTTTTCTCTGGTGTTAGCCATGTGTGTTCTTCTGTATCGTTAACACTCATAGGCCCGCCCATAATAATTAACCAATCAAAACTATCCATTGCAGGAAAATCTGATTTTTGATACAACTTGGCATTCGATAAAGAATGCCCCTTGCTTTTTACCCAATCTTCAATGTATCCTATCCCTTCAAAACTAACATGTTGAATGCAATGAATTCGTAAACACTCCATAAAAAATCAGGCTACAAGAATATGTTCAGGGCAATCCATTCTTATATCTGAATTTTTGAGTTGAGTTTGCAACAAACCGCAAAAATGGTTTTGGCCTTTAGCTTTGTAATGTTTACAAGTAAAGCACATACGTTGAACGGAAATAAGCCCTATACTATTAAGTCTGTAAATTAATTCTGAAATAGTTTTCCATAATAACTCCTTATCTGCCTTATCGGTTTTTTCAACTATTTTATCGAATGGTACAGTATATATTTCGCTTTGTAATACCGTTTTTTTCCCAGATGTGGTGAGTTGAATGACATAACTTCGAGTGTCTTCTTTAGAGCTTGTTTTTTTTATGAATTTTTTAAGTTCTAAAATTTTTATAGCATCGCTAATGGTGGGTTTAGTCAAACTAAACTCTTTTGCCAAATAGCTTACAGTAGCTAAATGCTCTGAATGGTAGTTGAGGAAAATTAGAATTTGAATTTGAATAGGACTTAATCCTAAATTTTTTGCCTGTTCCCAAATTAACACTCTAAATACCGAAGATAATTTTTCAATCCCTGCGCTAATTTTACTATCCAGGTTTTGGTTTTGGTTTTCTAAATTAAATATGCTTTCCATTGTTTATTTTTTCAGCCAAAAGGGTATTTAACTTTTGATTACAAAGTTAGCAATCCTTACTAAAAATAAAAATTAATTGCAGCCCTGCATTTCAATAATAAAGTAACCTTTCTTATTTATGGCGTTTTCCATTTCTTCGGTTGCTTTTTCTATGTGGCAAAAACGACATTCTTTTGCCGAAAGTGGCTGGCCTTCTTGCCTCTTTTCTTTTAAGAATTGCTTGCCATAGGCGTGAATACTGTTAGCATCTTTAACAGAGGTTGGTGCAACAATGTCAAAGTGCATAATGGTTCCGTCTTTTTTTTGAACATAAGTGTCCCAAACTGCTACTTCCATTTTTATTAGTTTTAAAGGTTTGTTTTGACTGATTATTATAGCTGAATACAATGTAAAAGCCAATGCAATAATGATTCTCATATTAAAAACCCCAATGCTTTAAAACAGAATATCCTCTTTTATTAATATCATTTAAAATAGTTTCAGTGGCAACTTCTAAATGACAAAAATTACATTCATCTGCACTTATTAATTGCGAAGCTTGAATAGTCTCTAATTTTAAAAAAGCATTCGCATACTTATATATTTGCTCTAAATCGGTTTGATTTGATGGCACAATAACATCAAACTTTATCATTTGTCCGTTGCTTTTTTTATATATGGTATCATAAACTGAAACATTCATATCTATTTTGTTTTAATTGTGTATGGTAGTGTTAATTTGCCTGATGCAATGCTGTAAACATTCATAACACCTAACATTGGCATCATCATGTCTGATGTATTTACGCTCATATAGCAGGCAACAGCATCAAACTTAAAATCTGTTTTGTTGTTAATTCTGTACGTTGGAATTACTACCTGTATGGTATTTCCCTTTGTTACTACTTGAAAACCGGGACTATCCATGTACATTGGCATGTTAGGCGATGTGGTTGGAAGTTTTACGGTTTTATCTTCTTTTTTAAATTCCTTTACTGCTAAACCACCTTTAACTCTTTCATCTTTAACCAATAAGACCCAATGTGGATGCCAAACACGACCATCATCCGAATAAACGCCATTATTGTTTTCATCCCATAGTGGTGAATCGTCAAAATCAGGATGTGACGTTAAAGCAAGTGCAACAATGCCCTCTGTTTTGTTAAATCCAACATCTTCAGATTTTAATGTTGTTGGAAAAACATAGCCTAAAACACCCGCTCCATCTAATTTACCAATAGAGTCTGGTACGGTTGCTCCCGCTTTTCCTTTTACTGTAATTGACATAACCAGTTCTTTGAGGTTAGCATTATAATTGGCACTGGTAGAAACGATGATAAAGTTATCGTTATTAAATTTTTCGCATTTTTCGCAAGCAAAGCTTGTGGTTAACCCAACTAGCGTTAGGAATGATAGGGTGAAGATTATTTTTTTCATGATAGTTTATTAATTTTAAATTGTTTTTATAAGAGGCAAACCAAGCTGCCTTCATGCGCTTCAACATTAAAGTGCAGTACATTTCCATTCATGGTAACTAAAGCAGGGTATGCTTTAACACCTAATTTACTTGCTTCAATCATTCTGGCAGGGTCTAAACCCACATGAACTACTTCCATAGTTGAGAGGCCTATTAAATTTACAAGGTCTTGCCCTACACTTGAACATATATTGCAACCATCGTGGTAAAATATTATGTGTTTCATGTTTTATTAGTATTGGTAAATTAACAGCCTCTTAAAAAATTAAGAGGCTGTTAATTCAGTTAGCCTTTTACATCGGCCATAGATGCGCCAAAATTAATGTGTAGTACATTACCATTTGGTGTTACTAATGCCGGCACAGATTTTACCCCTGCCTTTTCTGCCTCGGCAATTCTATTTTTACTATTTCCTAAATGCACAACTTCTACGTTTGAAGCGTTTACTAAATTTAGAATGTCATGTTCTGCACTAACGCATACTGGGCAACCTGCGTGATAAAAAATTGATTTACTCATTTTGTTTATTTTTTTTTAATTATTAATACTTTGTTTATTTATGTAAATTGCAATTACGACACAAATATAGTTAGGATTCCTTACAATACACAATTCTACCAAATAGTTTTAAAAAAAACTACTAACTTGTTGAATTACAGGAAGCTATTTTTAATCGAGATTATTTAAGAAATTCGTTTTTTGATTGAAGTACACTTTACAAGATATTTTTAAGTCTAGGCTTTAGTTAAGACCATATTTGTTATGAAAGTATTTATGGCAGCTATTTCTTTAATATCAGTAGTTCATTATAAATCTCGTTCGCTAATTGCTCCAGTTCTCCGTAAGACTTGGTAATATCAACCGTTTCTACTTTTTTTCGTAACTCGAGATAATGCTCAAACAAAGTCTCGCCCTTTTCATCATCTTTAATTCCCATTAAAAGAAAGACCGTATCGCTTAACCCAAGCAAATAAAGTTCAGGTTGCAAGCCGAGATTACTAAGCCCAATATTGAGTTTTGAATTGATTAAATCGTCTTTGATTAATGATAAGACGAGTTTTTTGTTCTTATTTGCATTCATTTTATTAACTATTTTAATGTAATTAGCAATTACACAAATGTAAATATAAATTATATAACTATAAATTAAATGCAACAATAAGACTTTGATTTATGTAAGTGTGGTTTAAATATCTGTAAATCAAAACGATGTCTTTTCAAGACTATTCTGTTACTTTACTTTATGGACAGGATTAACAGAATCAAAGAAGTATTGGTAATTCAGGGTAAAAGCCAAGTTTGGCTATCACAGAAACTCGGGAAAACAACAACTACAATAGCTTCATTATGCAATAACAAAACACAACCGCATTTAAAAGACCTTAAAAAAATTGCACACTTTCTTGACATCGATATTCGAGAGCTTTTAGTTCCAACTAAAAAATCATAATTAAAATCACCACTTCCCGTTGACCTGTGTGTATCGACCTAAACCCGCTCACCAACACTCGTTGACCTGTGTATAAGCCTTCGCACATTTTGCAAGCACATTTTGCGTTTCTTTTAATGGAAGATAATTTTTTGTGCGCAAAATAAGCTTGCAAAATTTCCAACAGCCTAAACGCCTATTAGAACGAGCGCTTCTTCAAAGCGCATTGCCAACGCACCCAAAAAAATAAACCAGTACATGGTAAATTCGGGCTTTAGTTTTCGGTAAGACATCTAAACAAAATTTTCGGGACAAATTTCGGGGACATCGGAAACAAGCTGTGTGGGGCGCACTAAACATAACAGCAAGCAAGCATAATTTTTTGCGTGTTAACGCTCAAATACATAACTTGGACAAGCAAAAAACTACGCC
>CAZMHW010000293.1:0-5177 GCA_964566105.1 uncultured Akkermansia sp. | reverse complement strand
GTTTTTGTTGAATTCATCCAGAATCCAGGCCATCTCACGTCCGCTGGTTCCCATATCCGGGGCAGGAATATCTTTATTTACGCCAAAAACATCTTTCATTGCTACCGCGTAAGCACGGCTAATACGCTCTAATTCTCCTACACTGTGTGCGCGTGGATCTAATTTGATCCCACCTTTTGCGCCGCCATAAGGTAAATTGGCAACAGCACATTTAAAACTCATCCAGGCTGCTAAAGCCATCACTTCATCTGCGTTTACATCCATGGCATAACGAATACCACCTTTACTTGGACCAAGGTGTGTGCTATGTACGGTGCGGTATCCTTCAAATACCTGAATTTTTCCAGAATCCATCATTACCGGTAAACTTACTTTTACCTGTTTACTTGGATTTTTTAGAACCAGGGCCACTTCTTCGCTAAGGTTCATCAATTTAGCCGCTGCATCTAGACGGGCTAATACTGCTTCAAACATACTTTCTTCGTGTGCCTGAGGTGCTTTTACTGTTTGTGTTGACATAAGTAAATTTTAGTTTGTTAACTGGGGCGTAAAATTACACAAAATATATTAATTAAAAGCCTTAGACCTGTTAATTTGACCATATATAACATATCTTGTGGCTTTATATGCCCGGACAAAAACGTTTGTTAAATTTACAAGGATAACATGGCTCAATTTCTAAAGATCTTCTCTGTTTTTTTAACCTGTTCCTTCGCTTTTAAGATAGGCTTTCCAACCACTTTTATGGTTTTAAACCAGAATTTCGTGGAAGTGATGCTGGTTTCCTGTGGGGGTGGCATTGCGGGGAATATCTTGTTTACCTACCTGAGCGCCGCTATTTTAAAAGCCATTCACAATTTCAGGGCAAAACGGGGATTAATTCATAAAAAGAAGGTTTTTACCAGGTTTAACAGACGGGTAATTCGGGTGAAACAGCGTTTCGGACTGGCCGGCATTGCTTTTATTACCCCCATTCTTCTTTCCACACCCGTGGGCGCTTTTTTGGCGGAACGCTTTTTCAGGGATAAGAAAAAAATTATTCTGTATTTAAGCGGCGCTACTATATTATGGGCTCTTATGCTTTATTTTATCTTATTATTCTTTCACGATAGTTTAAAGGGATGGTTTCTCTGAAACATAAAAAGCACTTATTTTTCGACTTCGACGATACATTGTGGGATTTTCAAAAAAATTCTTCGGCAGTGCTGCATCAATTGTTTTACGAATTTGAACTGGAAGGTAAATTGAAAGCAGACCTTACCGAATTTCTGTCTGCTTATAAAAAGGTAAACCAGCAGTTTTGGACACTTTACAACACCAAACAAATCTCCAAACAACACTTGCGTGATCACCGTTTTAATGAAACGTTTAAGTTGTTTGGATACGATCATTTTGAGGAGAACCTGCTGATTACAGAGCAATACCTGAAAAGGGCACCGCATGGTAGTTGTTTGAAGGACGGTTGTGTGGAGATCCTGGAATACCTGAAACCAAATTACCAGCTACATATTATTACCAATGGGTTTAAGGAAGTGTTTTCTATTAAAATGAAGGCTTGTGGCATCGGAAACTATTTTGATAAGATCATCATCAGTGAAGAACACCAACTGGTGAAACCCGAAGAGAAAATTTTCAGATTGGCGGAATCTTTCGCTGCCGCGGATACGAAAGATTGCGTGATGATAGGCGATAGTCTGGAGAGCGATGTAAAAGGTGCTTTAAATGCGGGTTGGGAAGCGATTTATTTTGCAGAGGATAAGGTGCAGAACTACGAGGGGAGAACCATCTCCAACTTAAAAGAATTGAAAGGTATATTTTAAGAGAGATGAGTTTTGTTTCTCGCAGAGTCGCAGAGATCGCAAAGAAAGGGTGTATGGCTTACTTGCTTGAAAAAACCTTCTCCCCATTTATATAAGTGGCCAGCACTTTTGTATTCAGGATTTCTTTTTCCGCGCATTTCATCAGGTCTTTGTCCAAAATAATAAAATCGGCCAGTTTTCCTTTTTCGAGACTCCCTTTTTCTTTTTCTTCAAAGTTTGAATAGGCGGCCCAAATGGTCATCCCCCGGAGCGTTTCTTCTCGCGACAGGGCGTTTTCTTTCTGGAAACCGTCTTTCGGAAATCCGCTCGCGTCGCGCCTGGACACCGCAGAATAAAAAGTTTTAAAGGGTGAAATGTCTTCCACCGGAAAATCAGTTCCTAAAGCGATGACTCCGGCGGCATTGAGCAGTTCTTTATACGCGTAGGCGTATTTGGCACGCTCTTTTCCAAGGCGTTCCACCACCCAATACATGTCGCTGGTGGCGTGTGTGGGTTGTACGGAAGGTATAATATCCCCACTAAAGTTCTTAAAATCTTCGGTAGCTGTAACCTGCGCGTGTTCAATTCTCCAGCGGTGCTGTGCTTTTTCGTTGTTGCAGTAGCGGGTATAAATATCCATAATCATGTTAAGCGCGGAGTCGCCAATGCAATGGGCGTTCATTTGAAATCCTTTTTCATGCATAATCACGGCGTGTTCATCAAAATGTTCCATCGGACTGAGTAAAAAACCTTTCCAGCCCGGTTTGTCACTATAATCCTTAAACAAACAGGCGCCTCTTGAGCCCAGGGCACCATCCACATAAAATTTAAAAGAACGTACATTGAGGCGATCTGTTTTGTAAGGGCCGTTTTTTAAATAATAATCGTAATTGGGAGCACTGTCACTTAACATGGCGTAGACACGTATTTTTAATTTCCCGGCTTTTTGAAGGGTATCAATTACATCAATGTCTTTTTTCATCAAGCCGGCATCGTCTATTGTTGTTAATCCCATGGGCAGACAATTGGCCTGGGCATTTAAAAGCGCCTGCATTTTTTCTTCCTGCTGGGCTTGCGGAACAACACTCTTTACAAGATCCACTGCATTGTCAATTAAAAGTCCGCTGAGTTTATTTCCCAACAAAGGAATTTCTCCTCCGCTGATTTTAGTGTGGACCGTTATTCCGGCAAGCTCGAGTGCTTTGGTGTTGGCAAGGGCTGCATGTCCATCTATACGGGTTAAAAGCACGGGTCTGTCTGGAAATAAACTATCTAATTTTTTATTGTTTGGCATAGTTTTAGTTTCCCAGTCGTTTTGGTCCCAACCTCTGCCAACAATCCAATTCTGCGAATTTTCCGGTGTAGATTTAAGAGCGACTTGTTTTGATTCTATATTCGGTAAGGTTTTTTTGGAAGAGGCATACACGCGTTCTATCACTTCTGAAAAAGATTTCGTGCCTACGAGGTCTACTTTGTTTAAGCCTAAACCGTAAGCTAAAAAATGACAGTGAGCATCTATAAATCCAGGCAGGAGAGTATTGCCATGCGCGTCTGTTATTTCGGAGGAAGTGTATTTTTTCAGAATTTCTTCATTGCTGCCAAGATCCAGAATTTTCCCCTTTTTTACAGCTATGGCATGGTATTTTGTGAAAGCCGAATCAACAGAGTAGATGAGCGCGTTATGGATAATCAAATCAACATTTTCTTTTTTTTCGCTGCAGGAAAATAAAAAGACAGTTGCAAGTATTAAAATAAAACTCTTCTTTAGCATGCTCAAATATAAAATTAAATTACGGCATGAGTTCCCTTCAAAATAAACAGATCGCCACCAGTTGGTTTGATGCATTTAACGCACACGATCTCGAAAAACTGCTCGCTCTCTACGACGATGAGGCGGAGCATTTTAGTCCCAAATTAAAAATTCGCCAGCCGGAGACCAAAGGTTTGATAAAAGGAAAAGCTGCTTTAAGAGAATGGTGGAAGGACTCGTTTGACCGTTTGCCAACACTCCGGTACGAAGTCAAAAAATTAACGGCCGACGAAGAACAAGTATTTATGGAATATATCCGTTACGTAAATGGTGAAGATAATTTAAGGGTTGGCGAGGTTCTCGAAATTAAAAACGGTAAGATTGTTTTTTCGCGGGTGTATCATGGGTAGGATTTTATTCAGGTAAACCAACTGTTTCAGCCATTGAGAGCAACCTTTTTTGAATTGTCACCCATTACGGGGGATTTATACAGCGATACGTTTTCAAAGTGCTTTTTTATATTATAAATCACTAATTTCACCCACAAAAAACGACTATGAAGAGACTGGCTTTTTTATTTTTAAGTGTACCCTTTGTTATTTTTTCGCAGCAAAAACTTAACCTGGAAGATATCTGGGCTAAATACGCTTATTTTCCAAAGTCCGCGCAGGGATTTAACGTGTTGAAAGATGGTTTAAGTTATGCTGATATTGACAATGGTACGGATGGATCTGAATCTCTGTTTAAATATGAATTAAAAACGCAGAATAAAACGGGCCTTATCGTAAATGGAACCGACTTAAAATTCGGCGAAAAAATCCTGGATATCAAGACGTATGAGTTCAGTCCTAACGAAGATAAACTTCTGGTAAACGAAGGAGAGGAAAAGGTGTACCGCCGTTCGCCAAAAGCTAATTATTATGTGTACGATATCGCAAGTAAAAAAACAATTCAACTCAGTGAGAAAGGCAAACAACTTTTCCCAACATTTTCTCCGGATGGCAAAAAGATAGCCTTCGTACGTGAGAATAATCTCTATATAAAGAACCTTGAAAACGGCGAAGAGATTGCGGTAACTACAGACGGCGAACAAAATAAAATTAAAAACGGCTGGGGCGATTGGGTGTACGAAGAGGAATTTTCGAAAGCCAACTATTTTGACTGGAGTCCGAATAGCCAGTACCTGGCTTACATTCGTTTTGACGAGAGCCGCGTAAAGGAATTCACCATGGATCTGTACAAAGGGGAATTGTATCCAACTAAATACACCTTTAAGTATCCGAAAGCCGGGGAAGATAATTCACTGGTGAGCGTACATGTTTTTGATATGGGGTCAAAAAAAACTGTAAATGCGGATATTGGGACAGAAACGGACATTTACATTCCAAGAATCGAATTTACAAACGACGCGAAAACACTTTGTATTCAACGCCTGAACCGCTTACAAAATAAGCTGGAATTTTTGTTTGCAGATGCCCTGAGTGGGAAAAGCAAAGTGGTTTATACGGAAGAAAGTAAAACCTATGTGGATATAACCGACGACTTGAGATTTGTGGGAAACAAGGGTTTTATCGTTTCAAATGAAAACGATGAGTACAGGCATTTGTATTTTTATGATTTGAACGGGA
>CAZMHW010000292.1:0-5179 GCA_964566105.1 uncultured Akkermansia sp. | reverse complement strand
AAAGGCTTGAATGGAGAAGTTCTGAATAGAGCCGCTCCTTGCCTCCAATTGTTTTGGATTCCATGGACCATAAGCCTTTGCTCCTCGTTTACGGATGAGCCGTTTCACCAGTTTACGTTTGTAATGATCGGGATGCTTGTGGGTAAACAACAACACCGAATTGTCTTTTATATTCTCAATTTCCGATTTATCGTATTTCGAATACATCCAGAACCCCGATTTGTAAGGGAAATCCACGTAAATATTGGATTGCCCATCTGTGAGGTGCAAACCCGCATTAGCGATAAAACGAATTTTGATTTCCTTTGATTGGGCCTGAGAAAAATTCAAAACAAAACTGAAGATACTTAGCCATAAAATCCGGGTGTGGAGGTGTTTCATAAATTGGTTGTTTGGAATACGACAAATAGAAGCATCTATTGAATTAAAATACAGAGTTGTCCGCCGGAATTTACAAGACCGCCCTGCGTGACATAGCTTGTAGATTCAACCTGCCGGTATTTGCAGCTGGTAAGGCCTAGAATTGTTTATTCAAATTGTGATACTCAATTTTTGACATGTATGGGAAGTAAGGCAATATCTCAATAAGCTCTTTTGTTTTGGCCTCGTCTACATTTTGAAATATTAATACCGCATCCTTTTTTGAAACGGAAATAAAAAAGCTCTCCAGAATATTTTGTTCTTTCCAAGCGTTCACAAATTCCATTTCCTTTTTTGGGAGTTCAGGAGTGCTTTTAATCGTTTCTATTCCGCTGTCTGAAAGTGTAATTAATACGAGTATTCTGTTCATGCTTCTTGTTTTTTATTAGTATGTATTTATAGTTTATTTTTAGTCGTTTTGTTGGGCATTACCCCATTACTTTGCTTGTTGTCAGCCTTTAGCTTTCAAAGTGTCAAATTCCAAACGTCAAATCTGTGTATAAAGATACAAATGTTTTTTAGTGAGCCGTATTTTTTTGGGGAAAAGACCGCTTTGCTTTATTTATCCAAAAATGTCAACCTACCGACAGATATTTCGGAGCTAAGCGGTGGAATTGTTAAGATAAGTCTGAGATCATGCTTGTTTGTTTTTTCTGTATTCTCAGTAGTTTGCTGGGGAGGAGTTTCCTGAGAAAATAAGGAGGCGTTAAAGGTGCCCTCTGTCGATGTAATAAGAAAACCTAACCGAAGAGACATGGTCTGATTAGGTTGTATGGTGCGCGTCTGGCTTACCAATTGGTTTATTTTATTATTGATGAGATTATTTAGCCTTGTATTAGGCCGGCCGGTAGCAAAATCGTGCGCATCAAACTGTTTGTCCACAGTCATGGAGTCGGGCAATAAAAAACACCTGTACTTCTGCCCTTGTTTTGGTTCCAATTCTGTCCAGGTAGTTGGAATGTTAAAGTGAATTTTAATGGGAAAGAGTGTGTCGTTTTTAATAAATACTTCTGTTGACCTGAATGAGTAGTTGTTTCCGGTACTGTCTACATACCCAAGTCCACCTGTTCTCTTATTGGTAATTTGAACACCGGCGTTTCTTTTGACAGGAACATTTTTTTTATCCCCAGACTCATTGGAACAAGAGAGGATAAAACTAAGCAGAACTACTAAATAAAATATTTTCATAATCTTTAGTTTCTCCTTCGGCTTTGATTAATGATACATAGCCAGCAGATTACCAGTTCCTTATTCGATTCAAGAAGCTGTTTCTACAGTTTTTCGAATGACTTAACAGAAGCAAGATACAAAAATTCGGGCTCCTCGGCCAGTTATTGTCAGTGGACCGTGCGCTTTCTTTTCCAAAGTGACCCATTTTTAGTCGTTAGCCTTTCTAATTGTCCTTTGGCAGTTAAGTCGTCCAGTAATTTTTCAGATTGGCCTCGCGCCGTTCCAGTTAATTCCGAAAACTCTTTTGCGGTTAATGTCTGATATTTTGAAAATACATAAGTCCAGCTTTGCTCATAATGCGCTTTTGAAGCAGAAGGAAACAGTTTTAACACCGTACTTTCAAATGCGTCATAGGGTTTTGAGCCATAAACAACTTCTGTACGCCCCTTGGCATCTGTAAAAAACAGTGTAGGAAAACCTCTTACTCCCAATTCTCGTCCCAGTTTTAAATCTTCTTTAAAATATTCCTGTGCTTTTCCTTCATAATCAGCTTTGAATTTTAGCAGATCCAGTCCGGCTTTATTTGCCGCTAATTCCAAATACTCCCATTTAGTGATGTTCTTTTTTTGAAGAAAGACCATTTCCCGTATTTCGCGTAAAAATAAAACTGCTTTTTCGGGATCCTGCATTTGAGCTGCTTTAAAGGCAATGGAAGGAGGGTAAGAAGATATTAAAGGATCTTCCAACCACACATCTCCGTCAATTGGCATGTCGTAATACCGACTTACTTCATCCCAATGATGGGCTACATCGCTTGGCTTGCTTATGCCGCCACTGTTATAGGTCCAATCAGGTAATAAGCCGCCCATACGGTATTCTATTTCTACCGTTTTTCCGTATTCTAGTTTTAGTTTTCTCAGCTGTGGCTCAATTCCCCAGCAAGAAGAACAAATAGGATCGGTGTAATAAATAATTTTTACAGGTTTTTGAATCGCTTTTACTGAAAGGCTATCCACCGGATTTGATTTATTTGCGGGGATTTCGCAGACTCCACTTTCAGGGTCACACATCAAAGGATTGTTTTGCTCTTGCATGTTTTTTTTGTTTTGAGAATGGCAACTTGTGTTACAAATTGTGAATAGTGTACTTAAAATGAGATAAGTTATTTTCATTTTTTATCTTTGTACAAAGTTGAGGACTTACTTTTACCTACACAATAAGTCAGAAAATTATGACTACTAAAAAAGAAACAACTAGCACTGAAACCTGTCCGGCACAGGGACTTCTCAAGTTATTGTCCGGCAAATGGAAGCCTGAAATGTTTCGTTTGGCTATTGAAGCGCCATTACGTTTTAGTAGCCTGTTGCGTCAAATAGAAGGTTCAAACAAACAAACCTTGTCGGTGGCCCTAAAAGAATTAGAAGAAGGTGGACTATTGGAAAAAGTTATTATTCAGCAAAAACCTTTGCATATAGAATACAATCTTACCGAAAAAGGGAGGTCCTTGATTCCTGTTTTTAAGCAGCTGGAAATTCTTGGTTAGAGTTATTGATACCTGCTGCCAACAGACCTAAGTTTTAGTTAGTTCGTCAACATCCACACTCTCCGTAAAATGTTTTGGAAATTGTCTTTCCATTTTTGTCAGTTACTTTAATTGTCCCGGTTAGTAACGAGGTTTCGTCGCCATTTTGCACTTCGGTTTGTGATTCGATAATTATCTCGTAAGTGTCATTTTTATATTTTGCGTTTATTTTACGAGAGTCACTTTCTTGAAAATCAACTTGAACGAACTTTGTCAAAACACCATTTAGTTTCATAAAACATGTCTGAGCATAATCATTCATATAAATATAGTGGCTCTTCTTAAATTCCAAGGAGTCACTTGAGAAATAGCAGGAACAGCCATCTATTTCGGGTGGGAATGTGGAAAATGTATCAATCGTTAATATTTGAGTGGCTGTTTGTGGATCGTCTACCTGTTGCGTTTTTTCACCGGAATTATTTTGCCTACAGGCGACTAAAAATGCCAGCAAGAAAACCATCAGAACTTTCGATAAGATTTTATTTTTCAATTTCATTAATATATTCTTGTATCATTCGTGAAACATACTTCTAAAAGATTGCAGCTAAGCGCCGGCGAAAAAAATCGACGATGCTAAAAGCCTCCGATGTCAAAGTGAAGTTAAAAATAAACCGAGCAAAAGCAAAACTAAAATGTCACAGTGAGCGGAACTTGCCTCGGGAGTCGACGTGTGTCTACTCGTAAATTTGCTTTTGTATGTACAAATGTCCCGCTTGCGCCACTTCCAAGGATTAGTGGTAGTTCTTTCGAAGTACCCTATTAATACATAACATCATAGGTATCTAGCACATCAAAGCCAAGTCCGCCTTTTTTAACTAAAACTATTACGCTATCAGCCTTATCGACCTTGCCGGCTTCTGAATAAAGAAATACCAGTTCTTTTCTAAAATTGAAATAGTTTATTGTCACTAACGGTTTTGTTTCATCGCGATGTCCTTTAGGCCCGGGCATAGAACTTTTTTCCTTTATCTCGAATTTATATTCAGTTATTGCCTCGTCTGCTAAATAATAATTAGTCGCCATAAAAAAATAACAGGAAATGAAGCCCCACGAAATTAAATTCTGCATGATTGGAAAAAAGTTTCCGGTCAGTAAATAAGTTTTCTTGTAGTGTTGTCTGTTGAAATAAAATGACACGAAACCAACAATTAAAATAATTGAAATTGGAATATACGTCTTGATTATTGTCTGTCTGTAAATAGAAATTTGGAAGATCATTAGGACAAGTCCAAGTATACCTGTCGTGGCATAAAACCCTTTCCAAAACTTCTCACTTTTCACAGTCTCGTAATGTCTTTTTTGTTTCATAAAATTAACGCTATCGTTTTGCGGGTACTTGTAGCTTTTTGCTAATCTAAGTTATACATTTGAGCGTTAAACCGCAAAAAAATGGTCGCTTGCTTGGCGTTGGGGGTACCAGACAACACACAGGTGAGCGAGCTTACTAGTCCGCTTGATTAATAATTTTTTGTGTAAGGATATGATCCGAGTCTTAATGAATAGTTTTGTATGTCAAATTCTTGGTCTGTCCAGATTGAATAACTATTGTCGTCTAGAATTATACATCCAATTGTCGGCAAAAGTAAATATAAAGTAAAAGCTACCAGAATTAACGCGAACACTCTGGTCAAGAGTGTCTGTTTTATACATACTCTAAAAACATAAATAAAAAAAGTCCATGTTGACAAACACAGTGCTAGGTCAATTAACATTGGAAGAATAAAAACAGAATGATGTCCTGTATTAACCCATTGTTCAGAAAGGAAAGGAAACGGAAGTCCGAAAATGCGGCCATAACCACCGTCTGTCGAAACATTGAATTCAATGGTGATTGTCAGAAAGGAAATCAATGTCAGCGGAATTGTAAACCATTTTAAAGTCCAAGTGTCAAGTCGTGTCGAAATTTTTATTAGTTTCATGTCCTTGGCTATTACCCCTAACTAGTCGCTAACCGCTATAAACATGCACTTACAGAGCTAAATTTAAAAATCCGGCGACTCATTAACT
>CAZMHW010000291.1:0-5211 GCA_964566105.1 uncultured Akkermansia sp. | reverse complement strand
GCCGCCCTGTCACGGCGGAGGTCGCGGGTTCGAGTCCCGTCCAGTCCGCAAAAAGAGTCTCAAAACCCCTGTAAAAACAGGGGTTTTTTGTTTTTGGGGGGATAGCTGGGGGGATAAATCCAAAAACTGTTCTTATGCAGTGGTTTTGCTGTTAATAACTTCTATAAGAGACGCTTTCTATAATAGAAAAACCCCTCTTTCTAAACCAAAAGAGAGGTTATTAATAAGTAAAGTGCGATTGCACCGTTTCAAATTTCTCCTTTTTTGCGTTTAAAAATTAATGGTATTTCAACCGGAAGCTTCAAGGCCTCCAAAAGTTCTATTTCGTTTACTTGCTTTAAAGTACCCGTTTGCAACCTGTCCAATTCCCTACCCTTTACCTTCTTGAAAAGATTAATTCGATTGTGTATCGTCGTTTTTGAAAACTTATATTTTTTTGCAGCTTCCGCAACTGTAATGTATCCCGGCACAGAACTCTGTAAAGTGCCTGGTAATGCTGATTTAGTGTACTTAATGAGTTCTAATATCATTTGCTCCATATTGGCTATTCTGAGTTCCAATCCTTTAATAGCCGCCGTTTCCATTATGGTTATTCCTTCCATGAGTCCTAATTTTAATGTAAAGTTCGGATATCGTACATTGGCGTTGTCACAGATTGTCTCACTTTTTGCTTTTTGTGAATCAGATTTATTTTCTTTTTTGAATGATTTACTTTCATTGATCAAGATCTTGTTTAATTGAATTTCAAAAGTGCTTTAAAACAGTTTAGATCGCTTAAAGGACTATACAGAGCCTATTCCATTCAATACGGGAATAATTCGGGACGATTTAGGGGATATACCGGGGGAATATGGGGATGATCCCGAGGATACCCTGTAGGGATTCGGAATTTCTAAATAAGCTGGTTCTTTTGCGCGTAGGCAATTAAATCCCCTACATCCTTACAATTGGTTTTTTGTAAAAGTTGATGTTCATACCAAAATACAGTTGGAAGTTTAAGGCCCATTAAGTCTGCTATTTTTGTGTAAGGTATATTTTCAGAAATATATTTGAGCACGTTCTTTTCTCTGTCAGTTAATTCTCTTTGATTATGAAAACCAGGCAAAAGCCCATGTTTAATCAATAACTTAGTTGTACCGGGATCAAAATGCGTTCCACTTTCGTTAAGGGCGTAAATAGCGGCTACCAATTCTTCTACATCACAATCTTTATTCAAAAACGAATTTGCACCTAATTTGACGTATTCAATAATTGAGGTTTCTTCGGAATAGGAACTTATAACAATAATCTTCAATTTAGGATAGCGCTCCTTTATAATCCCCATAGCTTTTATTCCCCCCATTACGGGCATAGCGATGTCCAGTAAGATAATAGAGGGTTTGGACTCTTTTAGATTTTTGAGTAATTCCTTGCCATTACTGGCTTCAAAAAGAACATTAATATTTGGGTAATCGCTTAACATTCGAATAAAACCTTGTCTTACCAAACGGTGGTCTTCCGCAATCGCGATATTTATTTTGGTATTCATGAATTAAATGGAGCAGTTATTGTAATTGAAGGAACATTGGTTTCATTGGAATAATCAATTGTAGCATTCAGAATTAATGCCCTGGACTTTAAAGATTTTAATCCCAGTCCCGCTGATGATTGCCCTAAAAGCTCAATTTCTTCATTGTTGATCGCTTTCCCGTCATGCACAAATTTGAATCTAAAACTAGTTTCGTCATTTTCTACTGTTAATGTTAAACAAGTATAGTCAGCGTGTTTTTGGAGATTATTTAAAATTTCCAGGCACATTCTGTAAATATTTATTTGCTCAGGTTTCGAAAGTGGCAGTTCGCCTTGCATAGTAGTTTTAATAGCTATCTCAACCAATCTGCCCGAATTATTCAGTTGTTTAGCGTATTCTTCCAATGCCTTAATAAGACCGAAATTTAAAAAAGTAGTTGGGATCAGATCGAGAGCGATTGCACGTATCCCCTTGATACTTTGATCTACAATCTGAGCGTTTTTATCAAAATCCAAGGCGCTAAGTTTCATTATGTAATAATCTTTTTTCTGGTGTTTAATGTTTTGCCCCAGTGCTGTTAACAATGGAATAATGTCATCATGTAAATTATTAGCGATTTTTTCTTTTTGATTCTCCTCTGCCTCTATGGACGCTTTAAATGCTATAATTTGTTTTTCCTTTTCAATGATTTCTTTTTCTTTCTCCTTTCTAAGAAGTTTAACCCTGTAATTGAATGAAAAGAAGATTAAAATAGTTGCCAAAGAAAACATAGCAATCCACGCAAACTCTATAAAGATATCTATTTTCGATTGGTCTTCCATATTGCCATTCCCATTAAAATATTATAAGCCACATTACTTATAAGATGAAGACTCCATAATTTCCGAAATTCATTTAAACTACATCGCGTAAGATAATCGTCAAAAATAAAGAGTATTAATGCACTCGAAAAGTAAATAAGAATTGCACAGTTAAGCCAAAAGAATGAATAATCTTTTAAGCTCGGGATTTTCATTTCTTCCTGAATTTTATAAAAGAAATATATTGCCCAGATTATCAAAACAATCGATTCGGAAACGCTCAAAATGCTATTTTCCTGAAAATTGATCCCATGTTTGTAAAACTGTATGAAACTTATCACTAAATAGGTTGCATAGAATGATGCTATTACCAGTCTGATCGTCCGTGACCTATATTCAATCATGTAGATCAATAATAGCGAAGCGAATTCAAGAAGAATGAAAATATTTTGAATGACAAAATAAGCTTTTAGATGTTTATCCGTCAAAATGTAACTTGAAGCCTCTGTCAAAGCCGAAATAATAATATAAAAAAATAAAACCCTAAGCGAGTTGCTTAAGGTTTTAATTTTTATAATACCAGAAATTAAAGGAAATAATAAACTGGCAAATGAGAGGTAAAAGAGAAAAGTATATATAATGTTTATAGCCACTATGAATTTAAAGGATTGCTGGTAGAGCATTGTTGCGGGCATTTAACAGTTCTCTCCGCTAGTAAGCCATTATATAGATCGTTTCCATCCGAATTAACTCCTACGGCAATAATTTGCTTCGCTCCTAGCGGATCCAGCGCATAATAAATACGAATACCTACACAGGTATCCTGTTCTAGTATAGCCTGGATAGCACTTTTCCCAAAATAATGGGCAATTGTAGTGCCTGATGGCACGCTGTTACGATAGTTGGCTGTCCATGCAGCCGCCTCTGATAAAGAGATGTCATGATTTTCATTTCCTGTAAATGTCATAATTAATTTGTTTAATGGGTTAGACTTAAAGATTTCTGTTGTGGGGGCCAATGTAAGAATTTTTTAAGAATAACATTATTAATTTAGACGAGTGAAAATGGTTTTAAAAGCTGAAATAAAGAATTAAACATGGCCGGGGCCTCTAAAAAATTTTAACCCCCGTTCAAAAATAAAACTGTAAAATCCGGCAATGCTTTTAACCCCCATGATTTCCATAATTTTCTTTTTTTGTTTTTCAACGGCATCAATTGTAATACCCAATTCTTTAGCTATTTCTTTGGTTGTCCATAATTTGCCATATAGACTAATAATGGTTTTTTGCCGAATTGAGAAGTCTAAAATCTCTTCTTCGGTAGCAAGATCAAAATATTTTCCTCCACGATGTACCTTCCTTATTGCTGCTGCTAAACCAGGAATATTGCCCACAGCTCTTGATTTCGGAAAACATCCTTTAATATTTCGCATAACATAGTCATACATAAGCGAAGGATCCTCAAATTGGCTCATAATTATAACTTTATGTTCCGGATATGTAATATTAAGTAGACTCATTGTTTCACTCCCATCCATAACCGGCATACAAAGATCAAGAAGTATAACATCCGGGGAGTGATCCCTAAGGAGTTTTAAAAGTTCCAGTCCGTTTCCGGCCTCAGCAATAATTTTAATATTATGTGGTTCTAATTCTCTTTTTAATGCTTCCCTCCATTGTGGTTTGTCATCAGCTAAAATGACGGTAATTGGGTTTTTCATAATGGTCGTTTGTCAAAAGTGCGAATAAAAAGAGTGTCCAAAAATATATTTTGTTAAAAAAGTATGGTTTTCAATACTTTTTTAACAATTTAATTTTATCACTCCAAAGCAATAGGCAAGTCTTAAAGTACTTTTGGATATAATTAAGCTTACCCAAATTGTCATAAGTTAAACGCAATCATCCGTTAATAATTGCCCGAAAAATTCAACTTATTATGTATTACATATTATCAATTTCAAATCACTAAACGTTTAATGAAAAAATGAACGCTAATAAACTTGTTATAAGAATAATCGATAAAGGTGGGCTGCTCGGAGCAATAGCCAAAAATTACAAAAGGGATAAAAACAAAAAGAATCAATATCTCCGCGAGTGCTCTGACATGTGCGATTCAAAGCTTGCTCAGGACCTATGGGGTGAAGATCTAGTTACTGATATTAGGGAATATAGTAAGCATGAAGATTTTAGATACAAGAGAGTGAGCCCCTTTTCGGTTTCAATCGTGAAACGAATAAAATCCTTGCGCAAGCAAAAGGGAATCAAACAAGAAGTTATGGCTCTGTCACTTAATTTAACTCAAAGTAGCTATTCTAAAATTGAAGATGGATTCAGACCCTTGACCCTTGATCAGTTTTATATTATCGCTTCACTACTAAAAATTTCGGTCATCGAACTACTGGACATTACAACCGAGAAAACTACATTACCATATTCCACCTTACAGAATGAAAAATAAACGAATACGAAAAAATAATTTATGCAGAAACTGCATAAATCTACATTTTATTCCCCAGTGGAATAATTTTTAACAGTAATATTCCCCTGGGGAATAAAATAGATTCATTTGCATTGAAATTACTCACTCACTGCAAATACAACTTCAGTAATTATTAATTAAAACATAATTTGAAAGAAATAAATTATAGTTAAAATTGCATAGGAAAGGATTTAACGCAAACTCTCTTGTCTTTTCCCACTAAAACCTAAAACCCAATTTCAAGATTTTTTTAAGCTTAAAATTATTAACCCAATAACTAATGACAATGAAAAAAATAATTATCACTTTACTAGTGTTCTTCGCATTGATTCGCATTGAGAAATACAATGCGCAGGGAAGCAACCCTTTAGGTTTGACTCCTGTTTCCCCGGGAGGTTATTTTGATAAGGTTTACGATAAAGA